>NZ_JAWJBT010000011.1:0-136627 GCF_046536035.1 Halomonas sp. SIMBA_159 | reverse complement strand
ATGAGTCAGGCCACGAGTGTACGCCTACTCTAAAAGCAACGAACCCACCAAAATAGGTGGGTTCGTCAGCAGTCTGAAATACCGCCGGAAGGCGGTATTTTTTTGCATTGCATTTTGCTCGGTGGATGGGGAGACTTGCACCACCGATTATCGTTAACGTTGTTTAAACCACTGCAAAGAGCCACTACCATGCGCCTAAACGCCGATTTTAGCCACTTTGCCTGTGTCACGCCGGAGCAGTACCGCTGGGTTGCCTCGCCTAGCGCAGGTGTGGAACGAATGATGCTAGACCGCATCGGCGATGAGGTGGCCCGTGCCACGAGCCTGGTGCGCTACGCGCCCAACAGCCAGTTCAACCGCCATACCCACGACGGCGGAGAAGAAATACTGGTATTAGAGGGCGTATTTGCAGACGAGCATGGCCGCTACCCGGCGGGCAGCTACCTGCGCAACCCCATCGGCACCGGCCATACGCCGCAAATTGGCGAAGAGGGCGCGTTGATCCTGGTGAAGCTCCACCAATTCGATGAGAACGACCTGCTTCAGCTCGCCATTCCGGCGCATCGCCTGCCTTGGCAGCCCGACCGCAGGCCCGGCATCACGTATAAAATGCTGCACACCTATCAAAATGAGCGGGTCAGTCTGGAGCGTTGGGAGAGAGATACCACCATTAACTACCCTGCGCTGCCGGGTGGATTAGAACTGCTGGTGCTGGAAGGCTCGCTGTGCGATGCGAGCAGCGAGTATCCGCAAGGCAGCTGGTGCCGCTACCCGCCAGGCGCTGCTCCTGAGCTTCGTGCAGGCCCGCAGGGGGTTATGATGTACGTGAAGCGTGGGCATCTTTCCGACGCCCTCTCCCACGCTAACGCGCCAAGCTAGCGCACCAAACTCATAAACGGCAGCAAGGTCAGCAGCGCAATCAATACCACCGCCACCATAACGAGCGTAACCTGAAACGGATGCGCTAATAAGCGCCGCCATAGCGTGGGCGCTTCATTACGCGCCAGCGCTTCTTCATGGGCTTTTCGGGCATTGGCTTGGCGCTCACTCTGGTACGCAGCCAGCACGTGCTCTGCTTGTTCGCGCTGGGCGGGGTTGCGCAGCCAAATGGCATCGACCCCCAGGCGGAAAAATCCCGCCTGGGTTTCGTACACATCAAAGCCATGCTCATCCAGCAGTTGGCGAACTTCCATGGCCTCTTCGTCGGTGACATGTCGCAACCGAAACAGCAAGTGGGCCATATTAGTCGCCCATCGCTGCCATGCGGTCCGCTTGAATCACTTCGATCCAGTAGCCGTCGGCATCTTTCACGAAGATCACGTCTTTCATCTTGCCTTGGTCGGCACGTTTCACGAAGGTGACGTCGTGCTCGTCAAACCACGCTTGGGCGGCCTCTAAGTCCGGCACGCTAAAGCAGATGTGCCCGAAGCCTTGCGGCTCTGCGTTGCCATCGTGGTAGGCAAAGTCCTGCTCGTTTTCGGTGCCCCAGTTGTGGGTCAGCTCCAGCAGGCCCTTCTGGCTGAAGGTCCAAGCGGTGCGGGCCTGGGTCTCTTCAGGCACGCTGTCGTTGGCTTCTACGTTAGCCAGGAAGTAGAGCGAGAACTGCATCTCTTCAAAGTCCAGCCGCCGCAGCAACTGCATGCCAAACACCTTGGAGTAGAACGCTAGAGCGCGCTCAGGGTCTTTGACCCGCAGCATTGTGTGGTTTAAACGAAAGCCTTCGGTTTGCGGGGCTGCCGGGGCAACGCCTGGGTGCTGTTCACCTTGATACGACATACAACTCTCCTCTTCGGTTTGGGCCATCATTCAAGCAGCGCTGCTATTGCGCAAATTCTTTGACGAACGTATTACTTTGTACAAGGCTTAGACTTTCAACATCGCCCGCCTTCTCACACAGGCTACTGTGTGCTGACGGCACGGCTTATTCCCCCTGTTATGAGGGCGCGGAATGAAGAATTCCAGCCCTTCTCCCAAGGAGCCTTTATGTCCCGTGATCGAAATGTGCTGGGTGAACCGTTAACACCCTGCTGCCACGACCCTAAAACCGGCTTCTATCGCGATGGGTTTTGTCGCGTTGGCCCTGATGATGCGGGCATCCATTCGGTATGCGCGATGGTGACTGAGGAATTTCTCGCTTTCTCAAAGGCGCAAGGCAACGATTTGGTCACACCACGCCCAGCGTATGGCTTTCCTGGCCTAAAACCGGGTGACCGCTGGTGCTTATGCGCGCACCGCTGGGCCGAAGCCGCCCAGGTTGGCTTAGCGCCGCCCGTGATTTTATCCGGCACTAACGAGCGTACTTTAGAGATTATCCCGCTGATTAAATTGCAGCAGCACGCGCTGGATGCCGTGCATTAACGCCCATGGCAGAGCGCGCCGCTGATCATTAGAAAATCGTCACTGGAAAATCTATGCAATCCTTCTACACTTCTCATTCAACATCTTTACATAATGACTAGCGATGCCTCACTGATGGCGTCCTGCAGGAGTGCATCATGACCGCAATCGATATGACCCTTGGCGACCGCCTTACGCTAAAGCAGCTAGCCTATGCCATTCAGAACGGCTTTTCGCCGATTGTTGAAGTGGAGTCCATGGACGGTATCTACAAAGTGCGCTTTCATCATGCCAATGGAGTATCGGATCTGAGCGATACCCATGGTCGAGTCAGTACGTTTCTAGGCACCGGGGAAATTCGCGACACGCTTGGCCAGCTCGGTCTGACCCACGGCGTACTGACCTTCTCAGACCAGTGCGGCGATGAAATGATCGGCGTAACTGGCCGTGCCATCACGCCAGATGAAATGCTCACCTACGGCACCCGCATCGCCTTTCGTTAAGTCTTTCCCGCCAGGGGTTTACAGCCCAGCTTAAGGCTAGGATAGTAGCCACCAACGACAGGGGCGCCGCATAGCGGCTGAGAAGCACCCTTTGAACCTGAACCGGATAACGCCGGCGTAGGGAGTCGTGGTGCTTTTCACCACCTCCTTTGCCGGGAGGATGCTATGACCCACCCACCGCTTGGCGAGATGCTCGCCACATTGCGCGACACCACCCCGCTCGTTCACTGCATGACCAACTATGTCGCGATGAACAGCACGGCTAACCTATTGTTGGCTACCGGGGCCTCGCCCGCCATGCTACACGCCCCGGAAGAAGTGGCGGAATTCACCGCCATTGCAGGTGCGCTCTCGATCAACATTGGTACGATCTCTTCCCCTTGGGCAGCGTCGATGGCGCTTGCCGCACGCGCAGCAAACGAAACCGGTACGCCTTGGGTATTAGATCCCGTCGCCGTTGGTGCGACCTCCTTTCGTCAGCAAGTGTGTACTGAACTGCTGACCCACCAGCCGACGGTTATTCGTGCCAATGCATCAGAAGTGATGGCGCTCGCCGGTCTTGCTAGCCAAGGGCGTGGTGTTGACGCGACGGCAACGACAGAGGATGCCGCCCAAGCCGCCATTGATTTAGCCCAGCAGCAGCGCTGCATCGTCGCGATGACCGGAGAAACCGACTTTATTACCGATGGCACCCACCATTACCGGTTAACGGGTGGGCATTCCATGATGCCCCGCGTGACCACCCTAGGCTGTGGGTTAAGCGCCCTGGTGGCCGGGTTTGTGGCCGCTAACCGAAACGCCCCGCTGGCGGCCACGCTGGCGGCGCTGGCATGCTTCAGCATTGCAGGCAGCCGTGCTGGGCAACAGGCCAACGGGCCGGGCAGCTTTCAAGTGGCGCTCCTGGATGCGCTGTATTCCCTCACGCCGGATGACCTCTCTTCCCTTAGCCAGCTGGAGGCACTGCATGCGGTGTGATCTTTCGCTCTATTTAGTCACCGATGCGGCCCTGTGTGCAAAAGCAGGCCTGGAAGCCACAGTGGAGGCTGCCGTGAAAGGCGGGGTCACCATGGTGCAACTGCGCGACAAACACGCCAGCAACGAGGCGATGACCGCTCAGGCGCAGCGGCTTAAAGCGCTCCTGGCAGGCACCGGTGTGCCGTTAATCATCAACGACCGGCTCAACGTTGCCGTGGCTAGCCAGGCCGATGGCCTGCACGTTGGTCAGAGTGATACGGCCGTTCAGGAGGCGCGCCAAGCGTTGGGGTCACAGGCCATTATTGGGCTATCGATTAATACGCTGGAGCAGTTGCACAACGTCCCCGTGGCGCTGCTGGATTACGTGGGTTTGGGGCCGGTGTTTGCGACCGTCAGTAAGCAAGACCACGCTCAGCCGATTGGCTTTGATGGCTTAGCGACGCTGGCCAGCGCCTGCCCCCTGCCAAGCGTGGCGATTGGAGGTTTAAAAGCGCAGCATGCCGCCCAGGTGAGGGCCACAGGGGCCAACGGCCTTGCGGTGATCTCCGCTATTTGTGGCCAGCCCGACCCTTACCAAGCGGCGCTGGCATTTCGCGCTCTATGATTCAGCTCGACCAGCTAGCGGCCTTTGTCAAAGTGGCAGAGCTTGGCAGCTACACCCGCGCCGCCGAGGCATTAGATCTCTCGCGCACGCGGGTGTCTCGGCAGGTAATGGCGCTAGAGGAAGCACTGGGCGCGCGCTTGATTCAGCGCACCACGAGGCGGCTGCATCTCACGGAAGCAGGCGAGCGCTACTTGGCACGTGCTCAGGTCATACTGCTCGCGTTGGATGAGGCCGCAGCCGATGTAGGCAGTGGCACCAACACCATCAGCGGCCGACTGCGCATTAATGGGCCTATGAGCTTCGGCACTCGCTACCTTGCGCCTCAAGTCGCCGCGTTTATGCAGGCCCACCCCGCCCTAGAGGTGCGGCTAGACCTCAACGATCGCCGCGTGGACCTATTAGAGGAAGGCTACGACCTAGCCATTCGGATTGGCAGCCTGCCCGACTCCAGCCTGATTGCCAAACGCCTCACCCGCTGCCAGCTAGTGTTTTGCGCTTCACCTGAGTATCTCACCCAACACGGCACGCCAGAACATATCGACGACCTTGCCCAGCACCGCTGCCTGCGCTATCGCAGCGGGCAAACGAGCAGCGACTGGCGGCTTGGCAACCAGCTGTTTAGCGTGGCAGGGCCGCTTGAGAGCAACAACGGCGATATGCTGACCCATGCTGCTGAAGCAGGGCTGGGCATTGCCCAACAGCCCAGCTTCTTGGTGACCGAGAACATTGCCAGCGGGCGTTTAGTGCCTATTTTGACGCACCTTCCTCCCACGCTATTGGATATCCACGCGCTCTACCCTGCCAAGCGCTTCCTACCGGCCAAGGTAGTGCGCTTTATTGATCAACTAGCAGATGCGTGGGGCGACCCACCGGTGTGGGAGCGAGAACTGGGATTGTCGCGAAAAACGCAACAGTGAAGTGCGAAAGCGCTGGATTATCTTAGTTGTTCGCCGTCGTACAGTAGTGCTATCGCATCCATGGGAATGCCCACTACCACGAGAGAGCGCTATGACCACTTCATCTGTCACCCCCACGCTAGCATCTGCACTTAACCTTCATGCCACTGCCCTACTGCGCATTAGCCTAGGAGTCATGGCGCTGGCCCACGGCTTGCTGAAAGTATTCGTTTTTACTATTCCGGGTACGGTGGGCTATTTTGAGTCTCTGGGGCTACCAGGGTTTGTGGCCTACTTGACCATTGCTGCCGAAGTAGGCGGTGGCTTAGCGCTACTGTTCGGTGTTTATACTCGCTGGGTCAGCCTTGCGCTGGTGCCCGTGCTGTTAGGGGCCGCCTGGGTTCATTTGGGTAACGGCTGGATGTTCTCGAATGCGGGCGGTGGCTGGGAGTTCCCGGTGTTTTGGGCAGTGGCGCTGCTGGTTCAGGCTGGCCTGGGGAGCGGTAGCTTCGTAATTAACCGCCGCTGGGCATAACGAGCATCGCGTTTCACTTCATCACCCGCTAAAGCGACAGCGTTAGCGGGTATTTGCCGAGGGTCTTCTTATGTTACCTAGTCTGTTTATCTCCCACGGTTCCCCCATGCTGGCGCTCGCGCCGACACCCGCTCATCACTTTTTACGGGAGCTAGGCAGCGCCCTGCGCCCTAAGGCGGTGGTGGTGGTCTCTGCTCACTGGGAAACGCAGTATTTACAGGTCAGCAGCAGCGTACAGCCTGTCACGATGCACGATTTTGGCGGTTTTCCTGACGCCCTGTTTGCTCTTCAATATCCCGCCCCTGGCGATCCTGAGCTGGCCATACGGCTAGCCACGTTGCTGGATGCAACGCCAGTTGAGCGTGGATTAGATCACGGTGCTTGGGTGCCGCTTTCCTTGATGTACCCTAATGCTGACGTGCCGGTGGTGTCGCTGTCGCTGCCTAGCCGCTGGAGCAATACCGCGCTGATGCAGCTGGGGGAGCAGCTGGCGACTCTGCGTCAAGAGGGCATTTTGGTGATAGGGTCAGGCAGCTTGACCCACAATCTCTACGAGCTTCAGCCGCTGAATAGTGAAATGCCAGAGTGGGTGGATCGCTTTGCCGAGTGGGTACATGCCAGGCTGGTGGCAGGGGATCGTGATGCCCTGACCCATTGGCAAGAGGCTCCAGAAGCTAGGCGCAATCACCCTACTCCAGAGCACTTCCAGCCGCTGTTAGTGGCGTTAGGGGCAGGCACTACCGCTACACGACAGCATCACAGCGTGGAGCACGGCGTACTTGCCATGGATGTGTATCAGTTTGCCTAACGGCGAGCGTCCTCGCTTAAGCCGTGGGGCGACGTTTCAAGGTCGTGCGCCGGTCATGATAGGCAATCGCCAACCCGCTCAGCATAATCAGTGCACTGCCCACCCATACCCACAGATCCGGCAACTCTCCCCAGAACCACCAGCCTAGCAGCACGGCCCAGAGCATGGCGGTGTAATCAAACGGTGCGGCAATCGCTGCCGGAGCGTGACGAAAGGCCAGCGTAATAAACGCCGTGGCCCCCACGCCCAAGACGCCAGACACTAAAAACCCCAACCAATGCCAGGGCTGTGGCGTTTGCCATACCCAGGGCAAACTGATGGCGGTAATAACGAGCGGCACCATGGTCATGTAAAACACCATGGCCCAAAGATGCTCGTTGGCACCGTAGCGCCGGGCGGTCACCATCATCAGGGCATAGAAGACCGCTGCGGCCAGCACAATCATCGCCCCTAATTGAAACGCATCGCCGCCCGGGCGAACAACAATCAGCACGCCCACAAACCCCACGAGTGACGCCACCAGTACCGGTGGATCAATACGCTCGCCCAGCAGCGGCACGGAAAGCAGCGTCACAAAAAGCGGTGCCACAAACGCAATCGCAGTGGCTTCTGCCAGCGGCAGCAGGGTTAGCCCCCACACAAAGCACACCATCGTGGCGGTATAGATCAATCCACGCAGCAGATGGACACCTGGGCGCTCGGTGCGTAGCTTGCGCAGCCCGCCGCTAAAATAGGCCAGCAGGGCAATCAAGGGCAGCGATACCAGGGTACGAAAGAAAATAATCTGAAGCGGCGAGTGCACCGCCCCTAACCACTTCGATACCGCATCACCTAGCGCTAAAAACAGCACGCCTAAACACATGCAAAGAATGCCTTTGAGGGAGGGCGTCATGAACATGCTCCTTGTGTTGCTCTTATTATGATTTTGCTCAGTGGGCATCGACCTACAATAAAAAGCCCCGCCAACGAGCCATTGGCGGGGCCTGAACCGCAACAGGGTTAGAGACTGGCGTTAACCACCATGCAATCCATACCTTGCGCCTGAAGCGTTTGGCAGGCTTGGCGCGCCTGGGCTTCGTTAAGCGACACGACACGCGCGCGAAACACCGGGGTTTGCCCTTGATGCTGATCAATCGCGACCTGTCCACCTACGCTGCTGGGTAAGCGCTGAACGGCTTGCCGCGCAAGCTGCTCTGCTTGCGACGCCTGACTAAACGCTCCCACTTGAATGCCCCAACCAGCAGGCGCTGACTGACCGGAAGAAGACGCTGTTGCTAACACGCGCTCTTGCTCAATAAAGGCTTGAAGCGGATCCTGAGAAGCAGTCTCCGGCCTTTCTTCACGATCTTGCTGTGCCTGAATCAGCTGAGCCTCCACGTTTTGGGCTGACATATTGGAGGCTGTATTTGCAGACACAGAGGCCGCAGAGGAAGGTCGCGTTGGTGATAGCGAGGTGGCGGACATACTAGCCATCATAGGCTGCGCGGCAGGCAAAGCCCCAGGAGATTGAGGGCGTGGCTGTGAAAGTGGCTGAGCAGGCCCCGCAAAGCCCATAAACTCGTTGGAGAAACTGGTGCTGGCCAGCCAAGAGCGCTGGTCACGTAGCGATGCCCGCATAAAGCTGCGGTCTAGTAGATCCGCCATATGGGTATCGCGGGACGATGAGCTAAACCCGCCCATGACCACCGCCACCATACGGCGGCCATTATGCACGGCGGTCGTCGCCACGTTAAAACCCGAGGCACGAATAAAGCCGGTCTTCAGACCGTCTGCGCCGGGGTAATCGCGCACTAAACGGTTATGGCTGGTATGGCGAGTGCCGCGATAGGTGAATTCCTGCAAACCAAAATAGTGGTAGTACTGGGGAAAATCCTGCATCACGCGCACCGAGAGCGTCAGCATATCCCGCGCGGTGGTCATTTGCTGGTCGTCTGGCAAGCCTGAGGCATTACGGAATGTGGTGCCATTCATACCCAGCTCGCGGGCTTTCGCCGTCATTAAGTTGGCAAAGCGCTGCTCGCTGCCGCCCAACGCTTCCGCAACCACCACCGCCACGTCATTGGCTGAACGCACTGCCAAAGCACGTATAGCAGTATCCACCGGGATAGAACTGCCAGCCGACAGCCACAGTTTGGTCGCAGGCATGGCCGCTGCCTGCGCAGAGACAGACAGAGGCTGATTGAGACTTAACGTGCCGTTTTCTAACGCTTCAAACGTCAGATATAGCGTCATCATTTTGGTTAACGAGG
Organism: Halomonas sp. SIMBA_159; assembly: GCF_046536035.1. Lineage (NCBI taxonomy): Bacteria > Pseudomonadati > Pseudomonadota > Gammaproteobacteria > Oceanospirillales > Halomonadaceae > Halomonas > Halomonas sp. SIMBA_159. Next base: position 127,720 of record NZ_JAWJBT010000011.1, on the reverse strand, counting down.
CGGGATAGCGCGGCTCATCAGCATTTTCGGCATACAGCACTTCACCGTTTTCAAGGTCGACGACGATACCCGCGTAGCGCGGATTCGCGTGGGCACTCGTGCTCCCAATCAACGTCACGACCAGCATTACCAACCACCACTGACATACCCAAGGCACTGCGCCCATTCCGCGTGTTGTTGCCATACCGACCTCTTACTGATTGATCACCCCGCCCGATACGCTGACACTCTCCACGGCGGCTGCTTTAGCCTAGCATGCCTACCATAGAAATTGAGCCTCCCTCAGTTGATTCAGTCGAATCAGCTGAATCGCCACAATACGCTTTGGTTTACTCATCGTACAGACGTAAAAAAACCGACCCTAAAGGGCCGGTTTTCATTGTGCCTGAAAGAAGGAGTAGTACTTACTCAGCTACTGCTTCTTCTTCAGCTACCGGACGGTCTACTAGCTCAACGTACGCCATAGGCGCGTTGTCGCCGGTGCGGAAACCGCACTTGAGAATACGGATGTAGCCACCCGGACGCTCAGCGTAACGCGGACCCAGCTCGTTGAACAGTTTGCCGACGGCTTCTTTGGAGCGCGTACGAGCAAACGCCAGACGGCGGTTTGCAACGCTATCCTGCTTAGCCAGGGTGATCAGCGGCTCGATAACGCGACGCAGTTCCTTGGCTTTAGGCAGGGTTGTCTTGATAACTTCATGTTCGACCAGCGAGACAGACATGTTTTTAAACATGGCCTGACGGTGCGAGCTGGTACGATTCAGATGACGACCACTCTTACGATGACGCATGGTTGTGATTCCTTACCAAACTGGGACTCAAGTCGACACTCACGCGGAGGCCTTGTCGTCCTTCAGGCTAGCGGGTGGCCAATTTTCCAGCCGCATACCGAGGGACAAGCCACGCGCCGCCAATACATCTTTGATTTCATTCAAAGACTTTTTACCGAGGTTCGGGGTCTTCAACAGCTCAACTTCTGTGCGCTGAATCAGATCACCGATGTAGTAAATATTCTCGGCTTTTAGGCAGTTCGCGCTGCGTACGGTCAACTCAAGATCGTCTACGGGGCGCAATAGGATAGGATCAACATGATCCTCTTCCTCTTCGACTTCCTGCTCTTTGTCAGCTTCCAGGTCGACGAAGGCGGCCAGCTGCTCTTGCAGAATGGTCGCACTGCGACGGATAGCCTCTTCCGGATCCAGGGTACCGTCAGTTTCCAGATCGATAATTAGCTTATCGAGGTCGGTACGCTGCTCAACACGAGCGGCTTCGACCGAGTAGGAAACGCGGCGAACAGGGCTGAAGGTGGCATCCAGCTGCAGGCGGCCAATAGCACGGGTCTCTTCATCAGAGCCACGAGCGTCAGCCGGTTCGTAACCACGACCCAGCGCTACCTTAAGCTGAATTTTCAGCTCGGCACCTTCATTGACATGTGCAATGACGTGGTCCGGGTTGACGATTTCGACGCTATGATCAAGCGCAATGTCGCCAGCGGTGACGACGGCTGGGCCCTGCTTGTTCAGCGAGAGCACCGCCTCATCGCGGCTGTGCATCTTGATCGCAACATCTTTCAAGTTCAGGAGGATTTCGATGACATCTTCCTGCACCCCTTCGAGTGCACTGTATTCGTGCTCTACACCGGCAATTTCAGCCTCTACCACGGCAGCGCCGGGCATGGATGAAAGCAGAATGCGACGAAGTGCATTCCCCAGGGTGTGGCCAAAGCCGCGCTCGAACGGTTCGAGGACGATTTTGGCATGATGTGCGCTGATTTCTTCGACCTTGATGTCGCGAGGACGAAGAAACTCTGTCACTGAACGCTGCATATGAACACCTTTCAGGCTGCCAAACGGATACTGAGTACTCTAAAGCAAGATACTCAAGAGCATCTGGGCGGTTAGCTTTGCTATCCCGCCCAGGCCTCAAGAAGCAGAAACGTACATCAAACTGCTTACTTGGAGTACAGCTCGACGATCAGGTTTTCGTTGATGTCGGCAGTCAGGTCACCGCGTTCAGGCAGAGCCTTGAAAGTGCCTTCCATCTTCTTGGCGTCGATTTCGATCCAAACGATATCGCCACGGTTGGCAGCAATGCTCAACGCGCTTTGAATACGAGCTTGGTTCTTCGCCTTTTCGCGAACAGATACCACGTCACCCGGCTTCACTTGGTAGGAAGCTACGTTAACGGTGCGGCCGTTCACGGAAATCGCCTTGTGGCTGACCAGCTGACGCGCTTCAGAGCGAGTCGAGCCGAAGCCCATACGGTAGACGACGTTATCCAGTCGGGATTCAAGCAGCTGCAACAATACCTCACCCGTCGCGCCTTTCAGGCGAGCGGCTTCTTTGTAGTAGTTGCGGAACTGCTTTTCGAGTACGCCATACATACGACGTACTTTCTGCTTCTCACGAAGCTGCAAGCCGTAGTCGGAAAGACGCTGACGACGCTGGCCGTGTACACCCGGGATTTGCTCGGATTTACACTTTTTCTCGAAGGGAGTCACACCACTCTTCAGGAAGAGGTCGGTGCCTTCACGACGAGACAGTTTGCACTTCGGTCCAATATAACGAGCCATGAATCTGTCTCCTTAAACGCGGCGTTTCTTCGGCGGACGGCAGCCATTATGGGGAATGGGCGTCGCGTCTACGATGCTTTGCACGCGGAAGCCGGCGGCATTCAGTGCACGCACGGCGGACTCACGACCGGGACCTGGGCCTTTGACCAGTACGTCTACGTTTTTCACACCATACTCGGCTGCAGCAGTCGCTGCACGTTCACTTGCTACTTGAGCAGCGAACGGGGTGCTCTTGCGAGAACCACGAAAACCCGAACCACCGGCTGTTGCCCAAGAAAGAGCATTGCCCTGGCGGTCTGTGATCGTCACGATCGTGTTGTTAAAAGAGGCATGGATGTGCGCTACGGCGTCCACTACCTGCTTTTTAACCTTTTTACGGTTACTACGCGGGTTAGCCATGTTGATGTCTATTCCTGTCTTAACGTCAGCTCTCTATTAAAGAGCCTGCGTGTTATTTGCGGATCGGCTTACGCGGGCCCTTACGGGTACGCGCGTTAGTCTTAGTCCGCTGACCACGCAGCGGAAGACTACGACGATGACGCAGACCACGGTAGCAGCCTAAGTCCATGAGACGCTTAATGTTCAGCGTAACATCACGACGAAGGTCGCCTTCTACGGTGTACTTACCAACTTCAGAACGCAGGGTATCCAGCTCATCGCCAGACAGATCCTGGATCTTGGTAGTCAGCTCGATACCGGCAGCAGCACAGATGTGCTGAGCGCGAGTACGGCCAATCCCGAAGATATAGGTCAGCGAGATCGCCGCATGCTTGTTGTCCGGGATATTGACGCCTGCAATACGGGCCATCAGCTTACTCCGAAATTTGAGCGGCTTGCTCGTTTATTCATCTACAAAAGGCGCAACAGCATACCCCTTTAAGAGCCCTAAGGCAAGGGGTATGCCGGCACCGGCTTAATACAGCCCAGGTTTAGCCCTGACGCTGTTTGTGCCGCGGTTCGATGCAAATGACGCGAACAGCGCCATTGCGACGAATAATCTTACAGTTACGGCACATCTTCTTTACGGAAGCTCGAACTTTCATCGTTCTCTCCAATTCGCAACGGCGCGCCTCAGCGCATGATGCCGCCGCTACCGTAGCCTTTCAGGTTGGACTTCTTCATCACTGAGTCATATTGATGCGACATGAGATGCGACTGCACCTGGGCCATGAAGTCCATGATGACCACTACCACGATCAGAAGCGACGTGCCGCCGAAGAAGAACGGTACGTTCCACGCTACGATCAGGAACTGGGGCATCAAGGAAACCGCAGTGATATACAAGGCACCGAACAGAGTGAGACGAGTCATCACTTTGTCGATATAGCGAGCGGTCTGCTCGCCGGGGCGAATGCCCGGCAGGAAGGCGCCTGACTTTTTCAAATTGTCAGCCACATCCTTGGGGTTGAAGACCAGCGCTGTGTAAAAGAAGCAGAAGAATACCACTGCCGCCGCGAAAAGCAAGATGTAAAGCGGTTGGCCGGGGCCTAACGCTTGCGATGCACGCTGCAACCACTCCATTCCTTCGCCAGCACCCACCCACTGGCCAATTGAGGCCGGGAAGAGAAGAATACTGGAAGCAAAGATAGCTGGGATAACACCCGCCATATTCACTTTCAAGGGCAAGTAGCTGCTTTGGCCTGCATACATCTTATTGCCAACCTGGCGTCGCGGGTAATTCACTTTGAGGCGGCGTTGGCCACGCTCAATGAACACCACAAACGCTACGGTAGCAATACCTAGCACTGACAGCGCTAACAGCGGAAGAACATTCCAGGCCCCTTCATTGCGAGCAAGCTCAAACGCTTGCCCCACGGCACTGGGCAGCCCAGCGACGATCCCTGCGAAGATCAGCAGCGAAATGCCGTTGCCGATACCCTTCTCAGTGATCTGCTCACCTAGCCACATCATAAACACCGCGCCCGACACAAAGGTGATGATCGCAGTGAAATAGAAGCTGAAGTCAGCGCTGTACGCGATGCCTTGGCTAGCCAGACCTACGGACATGCCGGTAGCCTGGACAAGTGCCAGTATCACCGTGCCGTAGCGGGTGTACTGGCTGATCTTGCGGCGGCCAGCCTCACCCTCTTTCTTGAGCTGTTCAAGATGAGGGGAGACCGCAGTCATAAGCTGCATGATAATCGACGCCGATATATAAGGCATAATGCCCAAGGCGAGGACGCTCATGCGTTCCAGGGCGCCACCCGAGAACATGTTAAACATGCCCAGGATGGTGCCCTGTTGCTCCCTAAACAAGGCAGCAAGCTGGTCAGGATTGATACCGGGAACGGGAATGTGGGCACCAATACGGTACACCACGATGGCGAGGAGCACGAAGCGCAAACGCGCCCACAGTTCACTCAGACCGCTGCCCATCGCCGGCATATTTCCTGACTTGGCCATTTAGTCCTCTACCTTGCCGCCAGCGGCTTCGATCGCTTCACGGGCACCTTTGGTGACCTTGATACCACGAACGGTAACCGCCTTGTTCAGTTCGCCAGAAAGGATGATCTTCGCGTGCAGCGTAGCATCCTTCAGCACGTTGGCTTGCTTCAGAGTTTCCATAGTGACTTCGTCACCGGCAACTTTGGCAAGCTCAGCCAGGCGTACTTCTTCAGATACCAGCGACTTAGCAGACGTGAAGCCAAACTTCGGCAGACGACGCTGCAGCGGCATCTGACCGCCTTCGAAACCAGGCTTGACGCTGCCGCCACTGCGAGATTTCTGACCTTTATGGCCACGGCCACCGGTCTTACCAAGACCGGAACCGATACCACGACCAACGCGCTTTGCAGCGTGTTTGGAGCCCGGTGCCGGACTCAGGGTATTGAGTTTCATGGATTACTCTCCCTCAACGCGCACAAGGTAGTTCACCTTGTGGACCATGCCGCGAACGGCAGGGGTGTCTTCCAGCTCAACCGTATGACCGATGCGACGCAGACCCAGGCCCTTCATAGTAGCCTTGTGCTTGGGCAAAACGCCGATGGTGCTGCGGATCTGAGTGACCTTGATCGTTGCTGCCATGGTGCCTTACCCCGTGATCGCTTCGACAGACAGACCGCGCTTGGCGGCGATGTCTTCCGGTCCTTGCATGGCAGAGAGACCTTTCACAGTCGCTCGTACCACGTTAACCGGGTTGGTGGAACCGTAGCACTTGGCCAGTACATCGTGAACGCCGGCCAGCTCTAATACAGAGCGCATGGCGCCACCAGCGATGATACCGGTACCTTCAGAAGCCGGCTGCATGTACACCTTGGAAGCACCGTGACGGGCTTTTACCGGGTACTGAAGCGTATGGCCTGCAAGGTTAACCTTGACCATGTTGCGACGAGCTTGGTCCATCGCTTTTTGGATTGCGACCGGCACTTCACGCGCCTTGCCACGACCAAAACCGACACGACCTTTACCATCACCAACGACGGTCAGTGCGGTGAAGCCGAAAATACGACCACCCTTGACCACCTTGGCGACGCGGTTGACCTGCACTAACTTCTCTTGCAGATCACCGCTTTGCTGTTCGTTCTTCGCCATCGTAAAAACCCTTTAGAATTCCAGGCCGCCTTCACGAGCGGCGTCGGCCAGAGCCTTGACGCGACCGTGATACTTAAAGCCAGCACGGTCGAAGGCCACCTGGGTGATGCCTGCTTCTTTAGCGCGCTCGGCAATCAGAGCACCGACCTTAGAGGCCGCGTCTGAGTTACCGGTCGCACCCTCACGCAGTGCTTTGTCCAGCGTAGAAGCGCTGGCCAGCACCTTGCCACCATCCGGCGAGATAATCTGCGCGTAGATGTGACGCGGGGTACGGTTGACGCACAGGCGATACACGCCCAGCTCGCGGATCTTGGCGCGAGCGCGGCGGGCACGACGGAGACGAGATTCTTTCTTCGCGTTCATAACCCTGCCTTACTTCTTCTTGGCTTCTTTGCGACGCACCTGCTCGTCGGCGTACCGTACACCTTTGCCTTTATACGGCTCTGGCGGACGGAAGGCGCGGATTTCCGCGGCGCACTGACCGAGCATCTGCTTGTCCGCGCTTTTCAGCACGATCACGGTGTTTTTCGGCGTTTCCGCTGTAACACCCTTAGGCAGTTCGTAGTCGACCGGGTGCGAGAAGCCCAGTGAAAGATTGAGCGTCTGGCCCTTAGCTTGGGCACGATAACCGACGCCAACAATTTCGAGAGTTTTTGTGAAACCCTCGGATACGCCCGTTACCAGGTTCTGAACCAAGGCGCGGGTAGTACCGGCCATTGCCCAGCTCTTGGCAGACTCACTCGGGGCGAAGGTCAGCTGACCATCTTCCTGACCGATCACCACGTCTTGGTGAACAGTCATAGACAGTGTGCCCTGGCCGCCTTTGGCGGTCAGCTGGTCGGCATTGATTTTAATCTCAACGCCGGCAGGCACTTTAACCGGATATTTCGCTATGCGGGACATTCCAGCCTCCTAGAATACGGTGCAGATGACTTCGCCACCGACGCCTGCTTGGCGCGCGGCACGATCGGTCATGACACCATTAGAGGTGGTGACAATCGCGATACCCAGACCATCGGCGACCTTAGGCAGGTTGTCCTTGCCCTTGTACTGGCGCAGAGACGGCTTGGAAACCCGCTGAATGTGCTCAATAACCGGCTTACCCTCAAAGTACTTGAGAGTCACGGTGAGCTCGGGTTTAACGCCTTCAGCCACCGTAAAGTCGGTAATGTAGCCTTCTTCCTTTAGCACTCGGGCCACTTCAACTTTCAGCTTGGAGGACGGCATGGTAGCCGTCTCCTTGGTGGCCATCTGCGCATTGCGGATACGGGTAAACATATCCGCCAGAGTGTCTTGCATGCTCATTTAATGTGCGCTCCTGATGATTCTACGTAGCGTTACCAGCTGGACTTTTTCAGACCAGGGACGTCGCCACGCATGGCGGCTTCACGCAGCTTGTTACGGCCGAGGCCGAACTTGTTGTAAAAACCGTGCGGACGGCCAGTCACGCGGCAGCGGTTACGCTGACGCACCGGGCTTGAGTCGCGCGGCAGTTGCTGCAGCTTCAGCGTCGCCTCGAAACGATCTTCTTCAGAAGCGTTCACGTCCGAGATGATTTTCTTGAGCTCTGCGCGCTTAGCCGCAAACTTCTCGACTAGCTGAGTACGCTTGAGCTCACGCTCTACCATACTTTTCTTAGCCATGATCCAACCCTTATTTCTTGAACGGGAAGTTCAGTGCTGCAAGCAGCGCACGACCTTCCTCGTCGGTGTTGGCGGTAGTAGTGATAGTGACGTCCAGCCCCCGTACGCGATCGATTTTATCATACTCGATCTCTGGGAAGATGATCTGCTCACGCACACCCATAGAGTAATTGCCGCGACCGTCAAAAGACTTCGGATTGAGACCACGGAAGTCACGCACGCGAGGAATCGCAATGTTCACCAAGCGGTCCAGGAAGTCCCACATACGCGCGGAGCGCAGTGTTACTTTGATACCGATCGGCCAACCTTCGCGCACCTTGAAGCCCGCGATGGACTTACGTGCTTTAGTCACCAGCGGCTTTTGACCAGAGAGCTTCTCCAGATCGCCGATGGCGTTGTCGATCAGTTTTTTATCACTGACCGCTTCGCCGATACCCATGTTCAGAGTCACTTTCGTGATCCGTGGTACCTGCATTACGTTGGCGTAGCTGAACTGCTCTTTGAGTTGAGCCACCACCTCGTTTTGATAACGTTCTTTCAAGTTCGCCATTTTGCTACCCGACTCGCGTTAGGCGTCGATCTGCGTCTGCGTCGACTTGTAGATACGTACCTTGGTACCGTCTTCCTTAACTTGGAAGCCGACGCGATCCGCCTTACCGGTCTCCGAATTGAAGATGGCTACGTTGGACGCGTGAATCGGAGCCTCACGCTCGACGATACCGCCCTGATTTCCCGCCATGGGATTAGGCTTGGTGTGACGTTTAATCATGTTCACACCGGACACCACGAAGCGGTTTTCTAATACCCGCTTAACGGTGCCACGTTTGCCTTTATCCTTCCCGGCGATGACGATGACTTCATCGTCACGTTTGATCTTTTGCATATCCGCCTCGCTCCTTACAGCACTTCAGGCGCTAGGGAAATGATCTTCATGAACTTCTCATTACGAAGTTCACGAGTTACCGGCCCGAAGATACGCGTGCCGATCGGCTGTTCGTTGGTGTTATTCAACAAAACTGCCGCATTTCCATCGAAACGGATCAGCGAACCGTCACTACGACGGACGCCACTACGGGTGCGAACGACAACCGCTTTCAGCACTTGGCCTTTTTTGACCTTACCGCGCGGAATCGCTTCTTTCACCGTTACCTTAATGACGTCACCAACGCGGGCGTAGCGACGGTGTGAACCGCCTAACACCTTGATGCATTGCACCCGGCGCGCTCCGCTGTTGTCGGCGACATCCAGCATTGTCTGAGTCTGAATCATCGGTTTTCTCCAAACCTAATCTGACTGCACTGGTTGGCAAGCTAGGGATTAACCCTTGGCTTGTTCAACCACCTCGACCAGCGTCCAGGCTTTCTTCTTGGAAAGCGGACGGCACTCCTGAATGGAAACCGTATCGCCTGCCTTTGCCTGGTTCGCCTCATCATGGGCGTGCAGCTTGGTGGAGCGCTTAACGTATTTTCCGTAGATCGGGTGACGCTCACGACGCTCGATCATGACGACGATGGACTTATCCATCTTGTCGCTAACCACCTTGCCGGTTAGCGTACGTGTTTTTTTCTCTTCGGCCATCTCAATCACCTGCCTTCTCGTTGAGCATAGTCTTAACGCGGGCGATATCCCGACGGACCTGCTTGAGCAGATGAGTCTGGCTCAGTTGGCCAGTGGCCTTCTGCATGCGCAGGTTAAACTGCTCGCGGAGGAGCTCGAGGAGCTGCTCTTGGAGCTCTCCTGCGGACTTTTCACGAATTTCCTGGGCTTTCATCACATCACCGTCCGTTTCGCAAAGGTGGTGGACAGGGGCATCTTCTGGGCGGCCAGTTCAAATGCTTCACGGGCCAGCTCTTCGGATACACCTTCAATTTCATACAGGACCCGACCCGGCTGGATCTGGGCTACCCAGTACTCAACTGAACCTTTACCCTTACCCATACGAACTTCGAGCGGCTTCTTGGAGATCGGCTTATCAGGGAAAACGCGGATCCAAATCTTACCGCCACGCTTGACGTGACGTGTGATCGCACGACGGCCGGCTTCGATCTGACGCGCAGTGATGCGGCCACGACCGGTTGCTTTGAGACCGTATTCCCCGAAGCTGATCTTGCTTCCGCGATGCGCCAAGCCACGGTTGCGGCCTTTCATCATCTTGCGGAATTTCATACGCTTGGGCTGTAACATCGACTCGCTCTCCCCTTACCTGGAACCTTTCTTCTTGGGCGCGTTGCCGGCAGGCTGCTGTTGCTTAGCCTTGGCACGTACTTCCTCGATACCGCCGAGGATTTCGCCCTTGAAGATCCACACTTTGACGCCGATGACGCCGTAGGTGGTGTGAGCTTCGTAAGTGGCGTAGTCGATGTCCGCACGCAGAGTGTGCAACGGAACGCGACCTTCGCGGTACCATTCGGTACGTGCGATTTCGGCACCACCAAGACGACCTGACAGCTGAATCTTGATGCCGCCAGCGCCAAGACGCATTGCGTTTTGTACCGCGCGCTTCATCGCACGACGGAACATAACGCGACGCTCAAGCTGACCTGCTACGTTAGCAGCAACCAGCTTGGCATCCAGCTCCGGCTTGCGAACTTCTTCAATGTTCACATGAACCGGGACACCCATCATCTCGGTGAGATCGCGACGCAGACGGTCGACATCTTCACCTTTCTTACCAATCACGATACCCGGACGGGCAGTGTGAATGGTGATGCGGGCATTGTTAGCCGGACGCTCGATGTGAATGCGGCTTACGGAGGCGTTTTTCAAACGCTCTTCCAGGAAGCTGCGCACTTCGAGATCGTTGTTGAGCTTATCGGCATAGGCGCCGCGCTCGGCATACCAGACAGAAGCATGGTCTTTGACGATGCCCAGTCGAATGCCTGTTGGATTGACTTTCTGACCCATCTGGTCGACTCCTACTTCTCGGCTACCTTGACGGTGATGTGGCAGGTGCGCTTCAAGATACGATCCGCACGGCCTTTGGCGCGCGGCTTGATACGCTTAAGCGTCATGCCCTCATCGACGCAGATGGTCGAGACACGCAGCTCGTCGATGTCCATGCCGTTGTTTTCTTCCGCATTCGCGATGGCGGACTGAAGCACTTTCTTGACCAGTTTGGCAGCCTTCTTCGGGGAGAAGGTCAGCAGGTCAAGAGCTTCGGCGACCGGTTTACCGCGCACCTGGTCAGCCACCAAACGGGCCTTCTGTGCGGATAAAGCAGCGCCACTCAGCTTAGCTGTGACTTCCATCTCTTAATCCTCTCTGGCTTACCGTTTGGCTTTCTTGTCCGCCGCATGCCCGCGATATGTGCGAGTAGCAGCGAATTCGCCCAGCTTGTGACCAACCATTTCCTCGGAGACATGCACCGGGACGTGTTGGCGACCGTTATGGACAGCGATTGTGAGGCCTACCATGTTTGGCAGGATCATCGAACGACGCGACCAAGTCTTGATCGGTTTGCGATCGTTCTTCTCCACTGCAGCCTCTACCTTCTTCAAAAGATGAAGGTCAATGAAGGGACCTTTCTTTAGTGAACGTGGCACAGCCGTTACCTCTTAATGTCTTGGCAATTTAGATCAACGCGTCTTATTACGACGACGAATGATCAGCTTGTCGGTGCGCTTGTTCTTACGCGTCTTATGACCCTTAGTCGGCACACCCCATGGGGATACCGGGTGACGGCCACCACTGGTGCGGCCTTCGCCACCACCGTGCGGGTGATCCACCGGGTTCATCGCGACACCGCGAACAGTCGGACGCACGCCTCTCCAGCGCTTCGCACCGGCCTTGCCAAGTTGACGCAGGCTGTGCTCGGAGTTGCTCACTTCACCCAAGGTCGCGCGGCACTCAGCTAACACCTTACGCATTTCGCCAGAGCGAAGACGCAGGGTAGCGTAGTTACCTTCACGAGCAACCAGCTGGGCGCTAGTACCGGCACTGCGAGCAATCTGCGCACCTTTACCCGGCTTCAGTTCGATACCGTGAACGGTAGAACCAAGCGGAATATTGCGCAGCGGCAAGGCATTGCCTTTCTTGATGGGCGCGTTAACACCAGATTCCAGCACGTCACCCGCGCTGACACCTTTCGGTGCAATGATGTAACGACGCTCACCATCGGCATACTTCAGCAGTGCAATGTGCGCACTGCGGTTCGGATCGTGTTCCAGACGCTCAACGGTGGCCGGAATGCCATCTTTGGTGCGTTTGAAATCGATCAGCCGGTAATGCTGACGGTGACCACCGCCCACGTGGCGGGTAGTGATGCGACCGTAGTTGTTACGTCCACCGGACTTGGACTGTTTTTCCAAAAGCGGTGCATAAGCACGGCCTTTGTACAGTTCCTCACCAACGATCTTAACGACGTGGCGACGACCGGCGGATGTGGGTTTGGTCTTGACGATTGCCATTATCCGTACTCCTGCCCTTATTCGGCGCCAGAGAAGTCTTCGAGCGTTTCACCCGCAGCCAGGGTCACATACGCTTTGCGGTAACCCTTACGCAGGCCAACGCCGTGAGCAGTACGCTTAGTTTTACCCTTAACGTTCAGTACCTGAACGCTGCCGACCTTCTTGCCGAACAGTGCTTCAACGGCCTTCTTGATCTCGGGCTTGGTAGCATCGCTTGCCACCTTGAAAACGTACTGGTTGCGCTCGGCTGCCATCGCGGCCTTTTCGGTCACGTGCGGTCCAAGCAGAACCTTGAATACGCGTTCCTGGTTCATGCCAGCTTCTCCTCGAATTTACGCAGGGCGGAGACGGTGACCAGGACCTTATCAAAGGCAACCAGGCTCACCGGATCAGCTGCAGCGACATCCACCACGTCTACGTGGGGAAGGTTGCGTGCGGCCAGATAGAGCGTTTCGTCAACTTCTTCAGTCACGATCAACACTTTTTCAAGGTTGAGCTCTTTCAGCTTGGCAGCTACCTGCTTGGTCTTCGGCGCATCTACGCTGAACTCTTCAACAGCGACTAAACGCTCTTGACGTACCAGTTCAGACAGGATGGAACGCATCGCCGCGCGGTACATTTTGCGGTTAACTTTCTGGCTAAAGTCCTGAGGACGAGCCGCGAAAGTGACACCGCCGCTGCGCCACAGCGGAGAGCGAATGGTACCGGCACGTGCACGACCGGTGCCTTTCTGACGCCATGGCTTCTTACCACCACCACGTACATCGGAACGGCTCTTTTGAGCGCGAGTACCCTGACGACCACCAGCCAAATAGGCAGTGACGACCTGGTGAACCAGCGCTTCGTTGAATTCTTTGCCAAAAGTGGCGTCGGCTACTTCAACGGTACCCGTGCCTGCAGCAAGATTCAGATTCATTGGTAATTATCCCCTTCAGCCAGCTTTCACGGCGCTGCGAACGATAACGTTGCTACCGGTAGCTCCCGGTACAGCGCCCTTGATCAGCAGCAGGTTACGCTCGGCGTCGACACGGACGATCTCAAGGCTCTGTACGGTGCAACGGGTGTTACCCATTTGACCGGCCATTTTTTTGCCTTTAAATACGCGACCAGGTGTCTGACACATGCCGATAGAACCCGGCGCACGATGCGACAGGGAGTTACCATGGCTGTTGTCTTGGGTACGGAAGTTCCAGCGCTTAACAGCACCCTGGAAGCCTTTACCCTTAGAGGTGCCGGTCACGTCAATCATCTGACCAGCTTCAAAGAGGGATACGGTGATTTCGCCACCCACTTCAGGAGCTTCTTCGCCTTCAGAAAGGCGGAATTCCATCAGTGAACGACCAGCCTCAACACCCGCCTTGGCAAACTGTCCAGCTTGCGCTTTGGTGAGGTGCTTGGCTTTACGAGAACCTGTAGTCACCTGAACCGCTGCGTAGCCGTCAGACTCAATGGTCTTAACGCGCGTTACACGGTTAGGATCAACTTCAATAACGGTCACGGGCACGGATGCGCCATCTTCGGTAAAGACACGGGTCATCCCGGCCTTTTTACCGACTAAACCGATAGTCATACTCAGTCTCCTATAGTGTACGGGGCTATCACCCGCTATGGCTGCCCTTTCCAGAGCATTCCACTAGCACATTGTGTGGCGCCTCACGGCGCGGCGGCTGCTGCTCACATACTAGAAACGGTGAGCGCTGGGCCGCGAAGTGTCTAGTGTAATTAGTCGAGCTTGATTTGCACGTCTACGCCAGCGGCGAGATCGAGCTTCATCAATGCATCGACAGTTTTCTCGGTCGGCTCAACAATGTCGAGCACGCGCTTGTGCGTACGAATCTCATACTGGTCACGCGCATCTTTGTTGACGTGCGGTGAAATCAGGATGGTGTAGCGCTCGCGATTGGTCGGCAGCGGAATCGGACCACGTACCTGAGCACCAGTGCGCTTAGCGGTTTCAACAATCTCCGCTGTGGACTGATCGATCAGGCGATGGTCGAACGCTTTCAACCGAATGCGAATCTTTTGGTTCTGCATTTGCCCTAAACTCCAATGGATGTCGACGGCGCGAGCCGTCTACCCACGCATTCAAAGGATGCGCATTATAGGCACGCCAAAAGCACATGTCAAACATTTGCTCTTGGTGCGCAGAAAAGGGGGCTCGCAAGAGCCCCCTCTAATCATCAAGTAATCAGATTACTGAACGATTTTGGCCACAACGCCAGCACCAACGGTACGACCACCTTCGCGAATAGCGAAGCGCAGACCTTCGTCCATGGCGATCGGAGCGATCAGAGTAACAACCATTTGCACGTTGTCACCCGGCATGACCATTTCAACACCTTCCGGCAGTTCACAAGTACCAGTTACGTCAGTGGTACGGAAGTAGAACTGGGGACGGTAGCCCTTGAAGAAAGGCGTGTGACGACCACCTTCTTCTTTGGACAGTACGTATACTTCTGCTTCGAAGGTAGTGTGCGGCTTGATGGTGCCCGGCTTGGCCAGAACCTGACCACGCTCGACGTCATCACGCTTAGTACCACGCAGCAGGGCGCCAACGTTCTCACCAGCACGACCTTCGTCGAGCAGCTTACGGAACATTTCAACGCCAGTAACGATGGTTTTGGTGGTGTCGCGGATACCCACGATTTCCACTTCTTCACCGGCTTTCACGATACCGCGCTCTACACGACCGGTAACAACAGTACCACGGCCAGAGATAGAGAATACGTCTTCGATCGGCATCAGGAACGGCTGGTCGATAGCACGCTCCGGCTCAGGGATGTACTCATCCAGAGCTTTGATCAGGTTAGCTACCGCAGTAGTACCCATGCCGTTCTCGTCTTCACCGTTCAGTGCCATCAGGGCAGAACCAGTGATGATCGGCGTGTCGTCACCCGGGAAGTCGTACTGGTCGAGGAGTTCGCGAACTTCCATCTCTACCAGCTCGAGCAGCTCTTCGTCATCAACCATGTCCGCTTTGTTCAGGAACACAACGATGAACGGTACGCCAACCTGGCGAGACAGCAGGATGTGCTCGCGAGTCTGCGGCATCGGGCCGTCAGCAGCAGAACATACCAGGATCGCGCCGTCCATCTGCGCAGCACCGGTGATCATGTTCTTGACGTAGTCAGCGTGTCCCGGGCAGTCAACGTGAGCGTAGTGACGCTCTTCAGACTGGTACTCAACGTGAGACGTAGCGATGGTGATACCGCGCTCACGCTCTTCCGGAGCGTTATCGATGGTATCAAACTCGCGCCAGTCACCACCGAATACTTCGGCAGAAACGCGGGTCAGGGCCGCTGTCAGAGTCGTTTTACCGTGGTCGACGTGACCGATGGTGCCGACGTTGACGTGCGGTTTGGAACGTTCAAATTTTTCCTTAGCCACTGCTATAACCTCTTTACGTTAGCTAACGGTTAACCGTTTTGATTGATGACGGCTTCAACGACGCTGGAGGGCGCCTCGTCGTACTTCGAGAACTCCATGGAGTAGCTCGCACGGCCCTGGGTTTGTGAGCGCAGATCGGTTGCATAACCGAACATCTCGCCCAGTGGCACCGTCGCACGAATGACTTTACCAGAAGAGGAGTCATCCATACCCTGCACCAGACCGCGACGACGGCTCAGGTCACCCATGACGTCACCCATAAATTCTTCGGGGGTCACGATTTCGACCTTCATCACCGGCTCCAGCAGCACGGCCTTGGCCTTCCTGGCACCTTCTTTTACTGCCATAGAAGAAGCAATCTTAAACGCAGTCTCGTTCGAGTCCACGTCATGGAAGGAGCCATCAAACAGCGTTACTTTAACGTCGATCATCGGGTAACCCGCAATGACACCGTTTTTGAGCTGCTCAAAAGCACCCTTCTCAACCGCAGGTACGTATTCCTTAGGAACCGTGCCGCCTACGATCTCAGAGTTGAACTTGAAGAAGATCTCTTCTTCGCCTTCACCCTTCTCTTCTGCAGTCAGCGGCTCGATACGTAGCCATACGTGACCATACTGACCACGACCACCCGACTGACGTACGAACTTGCCTTCTTGCTCGATGTTGCCACGAATCGTTTCACGATAGGCAACCTGCGGCTTACCGATGTTAGCTTCAACCTTGAACTCGCGACGCATACGGTCAACGATGATGTCCAGGTGAAGTTCGCCCATACCAGAAATGATGGTCTGGCCGGTCTCTTCATCAGTTTTGACCTGGAAAGAGGGATCTTCCTGAGCCAGTTTGCCCAGTGCAACACCCATTTTCTCTTGGTCAGCCTTAGACTTCGGCTCAACGGCAACCGAGATTACCGGATCCGGGAACTCCATACGCTCGAGAACGATCTTGTTATCGATGTCACACAGTGTGTCACCCGTGGTCACATCTTTCAGACCGATACAAGCAGCGATGTCGCCCGCCAGTACTTCTTTGATCTCTTCGCGTGAGTTGGCGTGCATCTGTACGATACGACCAACACGCTCTTTCTTCTGCTTAACGGAGTTATAAACGCCGTCACCAGATTTCAGAACGCCTGAGTAAACGCGGATGAACGTCAGAGTACCAACAAAGGGGTCGGTGGCGATTTTAAATGCCAGCGCCGCAAACGGTGCACTGTCATCGGCTACACGGGTAGCGATGGTGCCGTCTTTGTCGTCCAACTCACCTTCAATCGCTTTAACTTCTGTCGGCGAAGGCATGTATTCAATAACGCCGTCCAGTACCGCCTGAACGCCTTTGTTTTTAAAGGCAGAACCACAGGTAACCAGAACGATATCATTTGCCAACGTGCGCGCACGCAGACCAGCCTTGATTTCAGCGACCGTTAGCTCGCCTTCTTCAAGGTACTTGTCCATCAGCTCTTCAGAGCCTTCAGCGGCAGCTTCGACCATCTCTTCACGATATTTCTCAGCGGTCTCTTGCAGTTCCGCCGGAATATCCACGAGATCGAAGTTCATACCCAGGCTGTCTTCGTCCCACAAGATGGCTTTCATCTCGATCAGGTCGATAACGCCTTTGAAATCTTCTTCCGTGCCCCAGTTAATCTGGATCGGCACAGCTTTAGCGCCTAAACGCTCTTTCAGCTGGTTAACAACCATGAAGAAGTCAGCGCCGGTACGGTCCATCTTGTTGACGAAGACCATGCGCGGAACTTCATACTTGTTAGCCTGACGCCATACAGTTTCGGTCTGCGGCTGAACGCCGGAGGAACCACACAGTACAACGACCGCACCATCAAGAACACGCAGTGAACGCTCAACTTCGATGGTGAAGTCAACGTGCCCAGGGGTGTCGATGATGTTGATACGGTGCTCATCAAACTGCTTGCTCATGCCCTGCCAGAAACAGGTAGTTGCAGCTGAGGTGATAGTAATACCACGCTCCTGCTCCTGCTCCATCCAGTCCATGGTCGCTGCACCGTCGTGTACTTCACCCACTTTATGGGAAAGACCGGTGTAGAACAGTACGCGTTCAGTTGTCGTGGTTTTACCCGCGTCAACGTGAGCGACGATACCGATATTGCGATAGCGATTTAGTGGAGTCTTGCGTGCCACGGTGAAGCTCCCGTTAGTTGGCGATGCTCGTTAATTCAGCGGTGCAGTCTTTGCCTATGCCACCGCCGCCATCGATAACGATAGCGGCGACGTGTTGCAACATGACGAAAAATTTCTTCAACGCAGCGCAACCGGCAAAAGAAAACACAAACTTAGAAACGCCGAGCTTAGAAACGATAGTGAGAGAAGGCCTTGTTGGCTTCTGCCATACGGTGCACGTCTTCACGCTTCTTAACAGCCGAGCCTTTGCCTTCAGCGGCATCCAGCATTTCACCTGCCAGGCGCTGAACCATCGTTTTCTCACCGCGACGACGCGCAGCGTCTACCAGCCAGCGCATTGCAAGCGCTTGGCGGCGTGACGGACGAACTTCAACCGGTACCTGATAGGTCGCACCACCTACGCGGCGCGATTTTACTTCGACCATCGGCTGGATAGTTTCCAGCGCTTTGTCGAAGATTTCCAGCGGCTCTTCTTTACTACGCTCGGCAACCTTGTCCAACGCACCATAGACGATACGCTCAGCTACGGACTTCTTGCCGCTGACCATCAGGTGGTTCATGAACTTCGCCAGACGCTCACTTCCGAACTTAGGATCCGGCAGGATTTCGCGTTTAGCTACAACTCTTCTTCTAGGCATGATAAGCCCTCAATTAAGGATCCTTCAGGTAAACCCGGGGCTAACATGCGCTAAAAGCGTTGCCCGACCTTACTCTTATCAGACCATCATATTCGTGTGAAAGGTAACGCCACAGCGCCACATGCGCTGCGATAAGCTGTCTTAGGACTTCGGACGCTTAGTACCGTACTTAGAACGACCCTGCTTACGGTTCTGTACGCCAGAGGTGTCAAGGGCGCCACGAACGGTGTGATAACGCACACCTGGCAAATCCTTTACACGACCGCCGCGGATCAGAACAACAGAGTGCTCTTGAAGGTTGTGACCTTCACCACCGATGTAAGAAGACACTTCAAAGCCGTTCGTCAGGCGCACACGGCAAACCTTACGCAGGGCTGAGTTAGGCTTCTTAGGGGTGGTGGTGTAAACGCGCGTACATACGCCACGTTTTTGCGGGCATGCCTGAAGCGCAGGCACGTCACTTTTGGTGACGGGGCGCTTGCGCGGCTTGCGCACTAGCTGATTAATCGTTGCCATGGTGTTTAGCTGACTCCAATGGTTGCCTTAGCCTTTAAACAAATACGGGCAGCGGATGCGGGCGCACCCACCCCACTGTTAAAGGCTGCGCATTCTAAAGGCTGACCCTAGGTGGCGTCAAGTCTTGCCGGTCGTTTACCAGCAAGATCGTGCCATTCAGGGCCAGCCACTCGTTGTTGCTCACTAACTACCGCTGGTTACAGATCGTCGTCTGAGTCCAGGGCGGTCAACTGAGCACCAAGCTCCTGTTCGACCTCGGTCGCCGAGGGATTGAACAGACGCTCTACGTCTTCGCGCTTGCGACGACGCTCTGCGTGGTGAGTCAGACCGGTACCTGCCGGAATCAGACGTCCAACCACCACGTTCTCTTTCAGGCCACGCAGATAATCGCGCTTGCCGGTAACCGCTGCTTCGGTCAGTACGCGAGTCGTTTCCTGGAACGACGCCGCCGAAATGAACGACTCAGTGGCCAAGCTGGCCTTGGTGATACCCAGCAGCAAGCGTTGATACTTGGCTGGGAACTTACCGTCTTTCTCAAGCCGTGCGTTCTGCTCAAGCACACGCACGAGCTCTGCCTGATCACCGGTGATGAAGTCAGAGTCACCAGAATCAGTGATCTCTACCTTACGCAGCATCTGACGCACGATAACTTCGATGTGCTTATCGTTGATGCCTACACCTTGTAGACGATAAACGTCCTGTACTTCGGCAGTGATGTATTTGGCCAGTTCCGCCACACCCAGCAGACGCAGGATATCGTGGGGGTTGCTCGGGCCATCCGAAATGACTTCACCCTTCTCAACCGCTTCACCTTCGAAGACGGCGATTTGACGCCATTTCGGGATCAGCGCTTCAAACGGATCGCCAGACTCCGGTGTAATCGTCAAACGACGCTTACCTTTGGTCTCTTTACCAAAGCTAATAACACCGCTGATTTCTGCAAGAATCGCAGACTCTTTCGGCTTACGCGCTTCGAACAAGTCGGCAACGCGCGGCAGACCACCGGTAATATCTTTGTTACCCGAGGCCTCAACCGGGATACGGGCAACCACTTCACCCACCCCAATCGTCGCACCATCATCTGCAGAGATAATAGAATTACCGGGCAACAGGTACTGTACCGGCGTGTTGGAGCCAGAAACAGATACGTACTCACCCGCCGCGTCTTTCAGCATCACCATCGGGCGTTTATCGCGACCCGCCATCGGGCGAGCGGCAGACTCAATAACTTCAATAGACGACAGGCCTGTCATCTCATCGACGCTGCGGTGCATGGTGACACCTTCGTCGAGGTCGATGAACTGCGCCTTACCTTCTACCTCGGCAATGATCGGATGCGTGTGCGGATCCCATTTAGCGACCACGGCACCGGCATCAACGACATCGCCATCACGTACGGAAAGCTCAGCACCGTAGGGCAGCTTGTAGTACTCACGCTCACGACCATGATCGTCGGCAACGGCCAGGGCGCTTGAACGAGACACGACAACCAGTTTGCCGTCGGCGCGCTCAACGTGCTTGATGTTGTGCAGGCGCACTTTACCGCCGTGCTTCACCTGAACGCTATCGACCGCAGATGAACGCGATGCCGCACCACCGATGTGGAACGTACGCATGGTCAGCTGGGTACCCGGCTCACCGATCGACTGTGCGGCAATAACACCGACAGACTCACCGATGTTGACCTGGTGACCACGGGCAAGGTCACGTCCATAACAGGACGAACACACGCCGTGAGCGGTATCACAGGTGATGGTTGAGCGAACGATAATTTCGTCCACACCCATGGTATCCAGCGATGCGCACCACTTCTCGTCGAGCAGCGTGCCGCGCGGAATCAATACTTCTTCCGTGCTCGGATCAACAACATCAATGGCTACCACACGACCCAGTACGCGCTGAGACAGCGGTACGATGATGTCGCCACCCTCGATGATCGGGTGCAGCGTCAGACCGTTTTCAGTGCCACAGTCGGTCTCGGTAATGACCAAGTCCTGGGCAACGTCGACCAGACGACGCGTCAGGTAACCGGAGTTGGCCGTTTTCAGGGCCGTATCCGCCAGACCTTTACGTGCACCGTGGGTCGAGATGAAGTACTGAAGTACGTTCAGACCTTCACGGAAGTTGGCCACGATCGGCGTTTCGATGATCGAGCCATCCGGCTTGGCCATCAGGCCACGCATACCCGCCAGCTGACGAATCTGTGCAGCACTACCACGAGCACCGGAGTCGGCCATGATGAAGACGCTATTGAAGGAGTCTTGCTCTACTTCATTACCGTCACGATCAATGACCGTCTCTTTCGAGATACCGACCATCATGGCCTTGGCAACTTTATCGTTCGCCTTGGACCAGATATCGATAACCTTGTTGTACTTCTCACCCGCCGTTACCAGACCAGAAGAGAACTGATCTTCGATCTCTTTCACTTCCGCTTCCGCGGCGTCAACGATCTCGGTTTTGGCATCGGGGATAACGAAGTCGTTAACACCGATAGAGGCGCCGGACCACGTCGCCAGACGGAAACCGGTATACATCAGCTGGTCAGCGAAGATGACGGTCGGCTTAAGGCCAGCACGACGATACACTTCGTTGATCAGACTGGAGATCGCCTTCTTCTTCATCGGCTGGTCGATCAGTGCGAACGGCACACCTTCCGGCAGAATGCGGAACAGCAGCGCACGGCCCACAGTGGTGTCGTAAACGCGACGGTGGAAACTACGCGCACCGGTCTCTTCTTCGACATCCACTTCGTCCAGACGCACTTTCACGCGGGCGTGAAGTGAGACGGACTGAGTACCAAATGCGCGCTCTACCTCATTAAGGCCAGAGAACACCATGCCTTCGCCTTTGGCGTTGATCTTTTCGCGGGTCATGTAGTAAAGACCCAGAACAACGTCTTGCGACGGTACGATGATGGGCTCGCCGTTGGCAGGCGACAGCACGTTGTTGGTGGCCATCATCAGCGCACGGGCTTCGAGCTGCGCTTCCAGCGTCAGCGGTACGTGAACCGCCATCTGGTCACCGTCGAAGTCGGCGTTATAGGCCGCACAAACGAGCGGGTGCAGCTGGATCGCCTTACCTTCGATCAGCAGCGGCTCAAACGCCTGGATGCCCAAACGGTGCAGCGTCGGCGCACGGTTCAAGAGCACCGGGTGTTCGCGGATAACGTCGGCCAGGATGTCCCAGACTTCAGGCAGTTCGCGCTCAACCATCTTCTTCGCCGCTTTGATCGTGGACGCATGGCCCAGCGATTGAAGCTTGGAGTAGATGAACGGCTTGAACAGCTCAAGCGCCATTTTCTTCGGCAGACCACACTGGTGCAGGCGCAGGGTCGGGCCGACGGTAATCACCGAACGGCCTGAGTAGTCTACGCGCTTACCCAACAAGTTCTGACGGAAACGACCCTGCTTACCTTTGATCATATCGGCAAGCGATTTCAGCGGGCGCTTGTTAGAGCCGGTAATCGCACGGCCACGGCGGCCGTTATCCAGCAGTGCGTCGACCGCTTCCTGCAGCATACGCTTCTCGTTGCGCACGATGATATCCGGTGCATTGAGGTCCAGCAGACGCTTCAGACGGTTGTTACGGTTGATCACACGACGGTAAAGGTCGTTAAGATCGGAGGTCGCGAAACGGCCACCGTCCAGCGGTACCAGCGGACGCAGATCCGGCGGCAGCACGGGCAGTACTTCCATGACCATCCACGCCGGCGCATTGCCGGAGTGATAGAACGCTTCTAGCAGTTTCAGGCGCTTAGACAGCTTCTTGATCTTGGTTTCAGAGTTGGTCTGCGGAATTTCTTCACGCAGGTGGTTAATCTCTTCTTCCAGATCGATGTCTTTCAGCAGCTCTTGGACCGCTTCAGCACCCATACGGGCGTCGAAGTCGTCGCCGAACTCTTCTAGCGCTTCGAAGTACTGCTCGTCGTTCAACAGCTGACCACGCTCCAGCGTGGTCATGCCTGGGTCGATAACGACAAAGCTTTCAAAGTAGAGCACGCGCTCGATATCACGCAGGGTCATATCGAGGAACATACCGATACGCGACGGCAGTGATTTCAGGAACCAAATGTGAGCGACCGGCGATGCCAGCTCGATATGGCCCATGCGCTCGCGGCGCACGGCAGCCTTGGTGACTTCAACGCCACACTTCTCACAGATGATACCGCGGTGCTTCATGCGCTTATATTTGCCGCACAAGCACTCGTAGTCTTTTACCGGACCAAAAATCTTGGCGCAGAACAGGCCGTCCCGCTCCGGTTTAAAGGTACGGTAGTTAATGGTCTCAGGCTTCTTCACCTCGCCAAACGACCAGGAGCGAATCATGTCCGGCGACGCGAGGGTAATCTTGATCGCGTCGAACTCTTCGGACTGAGACTGCGATTTGAGTACTTTCACCAAATCTTTCATATGACGGCTCCTAGCTCTCTAACTCGATATCGATGCCCAGCGAGCGGATTTCCTTCACGAGTACGTTGAAGGATTCCGGCATGCCTGCCTGCATGGTGTGGTCGCCATCCACGATGTTTTTATACATCTTGGTGCGGCCTTCGACGTCGTCCGACTTGACGGTGAGCATCTCTTGTAGCGTGTACGCGGCGCCGTATGCTTCCAACGCCCACACTTCCATCTCACCGAAGCGCTGACCACCGAACTGCGCCTTACCACCCAGCGGCTGCTGCGTAACAAGCGAGTAAGAACCGGTAGAACGCGCGTGCATCTTGTCGTCTACCAAGTGGTTAAGCTTCAGCATGTACATGTAGCCAACGGTAACCGGACGGTCAAACGCATCGCCAGTACGACCATCGTACAGCGCCATTTGGCCAGACTCAGGAATGTCCGCTAGCTTCAGCAGATGCTTGATCTCGTGCTCTTTGGCACCGTCAAACACCGGCGTGGCCATCGGCACACCGCCTTTGAGGTTCTTCGCCAGCGCGATAACTTCGTCATCGGTCAGCGAGTCGATATCCTCAACACGGGTACCCGGCGTGTTATACACCTGGCCCAGGAAGTCACGAATTTCAGCAACCTGCTGGCCGCGAGCATCACGCAGCATGGCGTCAATCTTGACTCCGAGACCACGTGCCGCCATACCCAAGTGGGTTTCCAGGATCTGACCGACGTTCATACGCGACGGTACGCCCAGCGGGTTCAGCACCACGTCCACCGGCTCGCCCTTCTCGTCGAACGGCATGTCTTCGATGGGCATGATCGCAGAGATAACACCTTTGTTACCGTGACGACCGGCCATCTTGTCACCGGGCTGAATGCGACGCTTCACCGCCATGTAGACTTTGACGATTTTCAGCACGCCCGGTGCGAGGTCGTCGCCCTGGGTCAGCTTGCGCTTCTTATCTTCGAAACGCTCGTCCATCTCTTTACGGCGGTTCTCGAGCTGCTCATCGGCCTGGGCCAGCAGTTCGTTGTAGGCTTCATCCTGCATGCGCAGTTTGAACCACTGCTGACGCGGCAGCTCGTCGAGGTAATCCTCGTCCAGCACGTCACCTTTCTTCAGGTTCGGGCCGCCATTAACCGCTTGGCCATCCAGCGTACGCTTGAGACGCTCAAAGGTTGCGTCTTCGGCAATACGGTAGGTTTCCTGAAGATCCTTGCGCACTTCGTCCAGCTGCATCTGCTCGATGGAGAGCGCACGGGAGTCTTTCTCAACGCCGTCACGAGTAAACACCTGAACGTCGATGACCGTACCTTTCATGCCGGTAGGGGCACGCAGGGAAGTATCTTTAACGTCAGACGCTTTCTCACCGAAGATGGCACGCAGCAGCTTCTCTTCTGGTGTCAGCTGGGTTTCACCTTTCGGCGTTACCTTACCGACCAGAATGTCGCCGGGGCCAACTTCAGCGCCGATGTACACAACGCCCGCTTCGTCCAGTTTACCCAGCGCGGATTCACCGACGTTGGGAATATCAGACGTAATCTCTTCCGGCCCTAACTTGGTGTCGCGAGACACACAGGTCAGTTCCTGAATGTGAATTGTGGTGAAACGGTCTTCTTGAACAACCCGCTCTGACAGCAGGATGGAGTCCTCGAAGTTGTAACCGTTCCAGGGCATGAACGCGATGCGCATGTTCTGGCCAAGCGCCAGGTCACCCATGTCGACAGACGGGCCATCGGCCAGAATGTCACCACGTGCAACGCTGTCACCAGGACGCACGATGGGGCGCTGGTTCATACAGGTGTTCTGGTTAGAACGGGTATATTTGGTCAGGTTGTAGATGTCGACACCGGCTTCACCGCCAATGATTTCATCTTCATGAACCCGAACCACCACGCGACGCGCATCAACGGAGTCGATCACACCGCCACGACGTGCCACGGCACAAACACCGGAGTCACGGGCAACGAAACGCTCCATACCGGTACCCACGAGCGGCTTATCAGCGCGCAGCGTCGGAACGGCCTGACGCTGCATGTTCGCACCCATCAAGGCGCGGTTAGCATCATCGTGCTCAAGGAACGGAATCAGTGCCGCCGCGACCGATACAACCTGACGCGGAGATACGTCCATCAGCGTCACTTGCTCAGGACGCATAAAGGTCGTTTCACCACGGTGGCGTACCTGTACCAGGTCATCAATCAGCTTGCCAGACTCGTCAACCGCCGCCGATGCCTGGGCGATAACGAAGTCACCTTCCTCAATCGCTGACAGGTGAACGATATCGTCAGTGACCTGACAGGCATTCACTTTGCGGTACGGTGTTTCCAAGAAGCCGTAGCTGTTGGTATGACTGTACGTTGCCAGTGAGTTGATCAGACCGATGTTCGGGCCTTCCGGCGTTTCGATTGGGCACAGACGGCCGTAGTGCGTGGCGTGTACGTCACGTACTTCGAAGCCTGCACGCTCACGGGTCAGACCACCCGGGCCGAGTGCAGACACACGACGCTTGTGAGTCACCTCAGAGAGCGGGTTGTTCTGGTCCATGAACTGGGAAAGCTGGCTAGAACCAAAGAACTCTTTCACCGCCGCCGCAACGGGCTTGGCGTTGATCAAATCTTGCGGCATCAGGCCTTCGCTTTCCGCCATGGAAAGACGCTCTTTCACCGCGCGCTCAACGCGCACCAAGCCGACACGGAACTGGTTTTCGGCCATTTCGCCTACGCAGCGAATACGACGGTTACCCAGGTGATCGATATCGTCCACGTCGCCGAAGCCGTTACGGATATTGATCAGCTCGCGCAGCACATCCAGGATGTCTTTGCGATCCAGTACGCCGGAACCGGTGTCGCTTTCACGACGCAGGCGGCGGTTGAACTTCATGCGACCAACGCCCGACAGGTCGTAGCGGTCTTCGGTGAAGAACAGATTATGGAACAGCGTCTCAGCGGCCTCTTTGGTGGGCGGCTCGCCGGGGCGCATCATGCGGTAGATTTCCACCAGCGCTTCAAGCGCTGAACCCGTACCATCAAGCTTCAGGGTATCGGAAATGAACGAACCGCAGTCGAGGTCGTTGGTGTACAGCGTTTCGATATGCGTGATACCGCCCTGAGCCATACGCTCGAGGACTTCCGGGGTAATCTCCGTATTACACGGGCAGATCAGCTCACCGGTTTTGGTATCAATCTGGTCTTTCGCCAGCGTTTTGCCGAACAGGTACTCCATCGGCACTTCCAGGCGCTCAAGGCCGGCTTTTTCAAGCTGACGAATGTGCTTCTGGGTGATCCGGCGGCCTTCTTCAACAATCACTTCACCTTCGCCATCCTTGATGTCGAAGGTAGCGGTTTCACCACGCAGGCGTGACGGCACCAGCTCCACGGAGAAGCCAGACTTCTCAATGTGGAATTTGCTGGTTTCGAAGAACTCCGCCAGGATCTCTTCGGTGCTCATGCCCAACGCGCGCATCAACACGGACGCCGGCAGTTTGCGGCGACGGTCGATACGGACAAAGACGTTGTCTTTGGGGTCGAACTCGAAGTCCAGCCAGGAGCCACGGTAAGGAATCACGCGAGCAGAGTAGAGCAACTTACCAGAAGAGTGGCTCTTGCCTTTATCGTGATCAAAGAACACACCGGGTGAGCGGTGGAGCTGGGAAACGATAACCCGCTCAGTACCGTTGATCACAAAGGTACCGTTCTCAGTCATCAGGGGGATTTCCCCCATGTAGACTTCTTGCTCTTTGATATCCTTGATTGCCTTGTTCGAGGAGTCGCGATCATAGATGATCAAGCGAACCTTGACACGCAGCGGGGCGGAGTATGTCACACCACGCAGCTGGCACTCTTTAACGTCGAACGCCGGCGTACCAAAGCGGTAGCTAACGTACTCCAGGGCCGCATTGCCGGAGAAGCTCTCGATCGGGAACACGGACTTGAACGCCGCGTGCAGGCCAACCTCGTGGCGCTCGTCGGGCGAACGATCCTGCTGGAGAAAGTCGTAGTAGGAATCAAGCTGGATGGCCAGCAAGTAAGGCACATCCATCACTTGGGGCAGTTTGCCGAAATCCTTGCGGATGCGTTTTTTCTCAGTATATGAGTAAGCCATCTGTATTCCCCAGCTTGTTCACCATGGGTGACCGATGCGTGGTCATCTGCCCCGCGGGCGTTTCAGACGCAGACAGCAAGCTCCTAAATCGGTAGCTCGCCGTCAAAAATCTTGATAGATAACAGTGTTACAGTAGTGCTGTTCGCGCTTTGCTGTCGCTTGCTCTAGCATCACTCGCGCTTCACAACTTACGCGTTACAACAACGTACGCTTCACAACAACGGTCTTACTGTTTTGCTGCTTTTTACCGCAGCGCTTCTGATGTATTGCCTTGCAGCATATTACAACAGAAAAAGGCCGGCAGCGGGATAGCCCGCCGCCAGCCGTGGAAGCTTACGCAGCGCGTAAAGCCATCAGCACAAGAATTACTTGAGCTCGACGGATGCGCCCGCTTCTTCCAGCTTAGCCTTAGCTGCTTCAGCGTCGTCTTTAGACATCGCTTCTTTGATGGTCGCCGGAGCTCCGTCAACAGCACCTTTAGCTTCTTTCAGGCCAAGACCGGTGATTTCACGAACCGCTTTGATGACGTTAACTTTCTTGTCACCAGCAGAGGTCAGAACCAGGTCAAATTCAGTCTGCTCTTCAGCAGCTGCTTCGCCGCCGCCAGCCGGGCCAGCCATAACGGCTGCCGCTGCAGAAACGCCGAATTTCTCTTCCATTGCTTCGATCAGCTCGACAACTTCCATTACGGACATGTCGGCTACAGCATTGATGATATCGTCTTTGGACAGTGCCATTGTTTCATTCCTAACTTTGCGGGAGTCTCGGTCAGCCGAGGACTCGGGGTTCATTGCTCGGTTCAGGCAGCGTATCGATCACATCGTTCACGCCGCCTGCAAGAAACGCTGCTTAGGCAGCTTCTGCTTCTTGCTTCTGGTCGCGCAGTGCGGCCAGAGTACGAACCAGCTTGCCAGCGGAGGCTTCTTTCATTACCGACATCAACTTGGCAATTGCTTCGTCGTAAGTCGGTAGGGTTGCTAGACGATCGATGTCAGCAGCCGGAATCAGCTCACCTTCGTAGGCCAACGCCTTAACTTCGAAGTTCTTCTCGTCTTTAGCGAAATCTTTGAACAAGCGAGCGGCAGCGCCCGGGTGCTCAGTAGAGAAAGCCAACAGAGTAGGACCAACAAAGCTCTCGTTCAGACACTCCCACTGAGTGCCCTCGAGGGCGCGGCGAGCCAGCGTGTTACGAACAACACGCAGCTCTACACCATTCTCACGCGCCTGCTTACGCAGAACGGTCATTTTACCGACCGTAACGCCGCGAGAATCGGCAACTACGACGGAGAGTGCGCCCTTGGCCGCTTCACTGACCTCGGCAACAATCGCTTTCTTGCCTTCAAGTGCTAGTGGCACAGTGATCACTCCTTCGTGCCGGAACCCATAAAAGGCTCCGGTGGTTACCATCTCTTCCAGGTACTAACAACTGACACTGGAAGCCTTAGGGGATGGTGCTCACCAGAAAGCGGCTTGCGAAAAGCGTTAACCAACTGGCGGCCACACCATCTGCGCAGGCGCTCTTGGGCGATTAAGCCGCCTACTTTCATCAGAAAAGGCGGCACCTGCGGTCTTTGACGGCGCCTCGCTGGGTGTAACACCCGACGAGGGACCGCAAAGTTCTTGCTCGGTTCTTACTAAAAACCTGCCGACAACTCGCTTATACCAGCGCAGAGTGGTCGAGAGTCAAACCCGGGCCCATGGTAGTGGACAGGGTAATCTTCTTAAAGTAGATACCTTTAGAGGAGCTCGGCTTGAGCTTCTTCAGGTCAGCAACCAGCGCTTCCAGGTTGCCCTGAACAGCGGCAGCGTCAAAATCAACTTTACCCAGCGTGGTGTGGATAATGCCGTTTTTGTCGGTACGGAAACGCACCTGACCCGCTTTGGCATTTTTAACCGCAGTCGCCACGTCAGGCGTTACGGTGCCAACTTTCGGGTTAGGCATCAGGCCGCGCGGACCAAGAATCTGGCCCAGCTGACCTACAACGCGCATCGCATCCGGAGAAGCGATAACAACGTCAAAGTCCATCACGCCTTTCTTGACCTGGTCAGCCAGATCTTCCATGCCCACGATGTCAGCGCCTGCTTCTTTAGCAGCGTCGGCGTTTGCACCCTGGGTGAAGACCGCTACGCGTACGTCTTTGCCAGTACCGTTAGGCATAACGGTGGCGCCACGTACAACCTGGTCAGATTTACGCGGGTCAACGCCAAGGTTGATCGCAACGTCAAGAGACTCTTTGAACTTAACAGTAGACAGCTCGGAAAGCAGCGCAACGGCTTCTTCCAGAGAGTATGCTTTGTTCGTGTCTACTTTCTCGCGAATAACTTTCGCGCGCTTAGACAGTTTAGCCATGATCAGAGACCCTCCACGTTTAAGCCCATGCTACGAGCGCTACCAGCAATGGTGCGCACCGCGGCGTCGAGATCAGAAGCCGTCATATCCGGCTCTTTGGTCTTGGCGATCTCTTCGAGCTGCTCGCGGGTCACGGTGCCGACTTTCTTCTTGTTCGGCTCACCAGAACCAGACTTGATGCCCGCTGCTTTTTTCAGCAGTACGGCAGCAGGCGGCGTCTTGGTGACGAACGTGAAGCTGCGGTCAGAGTACACAGTGATCACGACAGGCGTCGGCAGGCCGGGCTCAATTTCTTGAGTCGCAGCGTTAAACGCCTTACAGAATTCCATGATGTTCACACCGTGCTGACCCAGCGCGGGGCCTACGGGCGGACTCGGGTTGGCTTTACCTGCAGCAACCTGCAGTTTGATATAAGCCTGTACTTTCTTGGCCATGGTAAATACTCCAGTTGGGTGATAGCGCCTGACGGCTCCCCGGTACGCGTAAAGCAGCGCTGGGCTGCTTTACATGAATCCAGGGTGGCACGCATTGCGCACCACCCTGCAACATTTTGAAATTACTCTTTTTCTACCTGAGAGAACTCAAGTTCAACAGGTGTCGCACGTCCAAAGATCAGCACACTGACCTGCAGACGGCTCTTGTCGTAATTCACTTCTTCAACAACACCGTTGAAGTCAGCGAACGGACCATCAATAACGCGGACCGACTGACCCGGCTCAAACATGGTTTTAGGCCGCGGCTTGTCAGTACCGTCTTTCACACGACGCAGAATCGCTTCTGCCTCGCGTGTAGTAATCGCGGCAGGCTTCTCTTTGGTGCCACCGATAAATCCCATGACGCGTGGCGTTTCATTCACCAAGTGCCAGGTTTCATCTACCATCTCCATCTCGACTAGCACGTAGCCCGGATAGAACTTGCGCTCACTCTTGCGGCGCTTACCGTCGCGCATCTCAACCACTTCTTCCGTCGGCACCAGGATCTCGCCAAAGCGATCTTCCATGCCGTACATCTTCACACGCTCGATAAGCGAGCGCATGACATGCTTTTCAAAGCCGGAATAAGCGTGGACGACGTACCAACGTTTGGACATGAAAACTCCTAACCAATGACGCCGGACATCGCCCAGCCAAGAAGAGTGTCAATCAACCACAGCATCAAACCCACCACCAATACAGCCACCAGCACAATCGCGGTTGTCTGAATAGTTTCGGGACGGGTCGGCCATACAACGCGCTGAATCTCTTTCTTGGCGCTTATGGCAAGCTCAACTAAATCGCGACCTTTCGTGGTTGTTAAGGCGATCAAACCAGCAAGCGCACACAACACCACCACACCTAAGACGCGGTAGAGCAGGCCAATATCGGCAAAATAGGTATTACCAACGACTGCAACGACAAGCAACGCCACAACCGCTGCCCATTTGAGCCCGTCATGGCGCGTCTGTTGCACCTCTGCGCCATGTTTTACGGAACTAGGCTTCATAAAAACGAGACTCCTAAGGGTGCAGCGAGCGACAAAGGAATTCTAGAAAAGACATACCAACCTGGGGAAGGTTGGCAGGCCAGGAGGGAATCGAACCCCCAACCTGCGGTTTTGGAGACCGCTGCTCTGCCAATTGAGCTACTGGCCTGTATCGTCACATGCGCAAGCAATCGCCTACGCAATAGCGGGCGTCATAGTAGCGGAGAACATACCGCCTGACAACCCCTACTTACCACCTTCTGCGAAACACAGAAGGCAAAGACAAAAAAAGCGAG
This sequence comes from Halomonas sp. SIMBA_159, assembly GCF_046536035.1. Classification (NCBI taxonomy): domain Bacteria; kingdom Pseudomonadati; phylum Pseudomonadota; class Gammaproteobacteria; order Oceanospirillales; family Halomonadaceae; genus Halomonas; species Halomonas sp. SIMBA_159. Next base: position 96,268 of record NZ_JAWJBT010000011.1, on the reverse strand, counting down.
CTTCGCTCGCTTTCTTCGCAATATGGAGCTCATGGACGGAATTGAACCGTCGACCTCACCCTTACCAAGGGTGTGCTCTACCCCTGAGCTACATGAGCCAAAACACATCAAACTGGAGCGGGCGGCGGGAATCGAACCCGCACCATCAGCTTGGAAGGCTGAGGTTCTACCGTTGAACTACGCCCGCCGAACTTGCCTATAGAATGACAATCCGCTGCACGAGAAACAGTAGCTAATGCCCGCTTACCGGCTTTTCATTCCCAACCACCGAACACTTCAATGGCTGATAAACTTGGTGGAGAGGGAAGGATTCGAACCTTCGAAGCTTTCGCGGCAGATTTACAGTCTGCTCCCTTTGGCCACTCGGGAACCTCTCCAGCTGTGGCGGCATATTATGCCAGCCTCCAAAACGGTGTCAAGCCTGCAAACTCTTTATTTATCAAAGCTTGCTGGAGGCGACGCTACTTCTAGCGCTGCTTCCGCTCTGGAACGCGCTGCATTCTGTCAAAGCAACATGGAGAATGCAAGGCCTGCGCGAATTTTTTCTAACGATACGGGCTCAGGCACTCGCGGCGCGCCTGACATTTTGCCCGCTCGCTCAGCAAAGGTTAAGGGATAGCTTGCCTCAAGCCCGCCATACACCATGTCCGGCCATACCGCGTGGGGTACTTGCACACCTCGCGATACCACCCTGGCATCCCCCCCGGTAAGCAGCATGGGGAGCGCGACCCCCTGCTGATCGCATACCTCACTGTAAATACGATTAATGGCGCTCACCGCCGCCATATAGATACCGTGATTCACCGCATCCACCGTACGCCGCCCAGGCTCCAGAAGCGCATCAGCTTCGCTCTCGGGGTCGATCGCGACATTGCGGGTGCCAAGCTTCAGGCTCTCTTTCATTAAGCGCAGACCAGGGATGATAAAGCCGCCTAGGTGCACGCCGCCGGGCAGTACGAAATCAATCGTAATCGCACTTCCACAATCTACTGCGCAGCAACCACCTGCCAGTTGATAGCCCGCCAGCGCCCCCATCCAGCGGTCAACGCCCAACCGTCCTGGCTCCTCATAGCCATTCACTACGCCGAGCGCCTCTTGGGTAGAACGCGCAACGTACACATGTCGCACCTGACGGCGCAGTAGCGCCACGGTTTCCTCCAGCACAGCGGCTCGCGCAACACTTGAGATACGAACGGCCTCGACCACGTCCAAGTCGGGAATATCCGCCCCTGGCCGCCACTCTTCCCGCGTCCATACGGCACCTCGCGAGCGTATCTCGCTGCTCTCGGCATCCTTAAGCCGCCACTTCGACAGCGTGTTGCCGATATCTAAATCCAAAATCATAGACGCCTACGTACGCTGATCTCACCGCCCGATAGGCGTCGCGAGTGACCGTGTTCGGTAACCCACAGGTTACCACTCTCATCTACCTCTCCTGCGACGGCATCGCTTGAGCGCTCACCTTGAATAACGCGGATAGGCAGCCCGGCATAGGCGTGCCGCTGGTTCCAGCCATCGCGCCAGGGGGCAAAACCGTTTGCTTCAAAGCCTGCCAGCAAATCCAGCAGCCCTGCCACCATATCGGCCGCTAGCTGATTACGGGAAATGCCCGCCTTAGCATCAAACAGCGCCGCCACCGGCTGATCAATGGTGGCACGCAGGCGCTCGGGTAGCGATAGATTCATCCCCATTCCGATCACCACTTCGCAGGGGCCTGCTGCATCACCGGTGACCTCAATCAAAATACCGGCCAGCTTGCCTAGCTCATCGCCTTGCTCAGCCAGCAGCACATCGTTGGGCCACTTCAGCTTGGGCGACACGCCGTACTGCTCCAGCACCTGAGAAACCACAACACCCACTGCAAGGCTCAACCCTTCCAGCGCGTTGATGCCCGATTCAAACCGCCAGCCCATCGAGACCATGAGACTTTGCCCCCAGGGCGTTGACCATACGCGCCCCCGACGCCCGCGCCCGGCGGTTTGCAACTCCGCAAAGCACACCTCACCATGGCCGGCCCCCTGCGTGAAGCGTTCGCGCAGATACTCATTGCTAGAAGGGAGATGGTCTTCAACAAATAACCGTGCCAGTAAGTGACGAGCATCGGCGGGCAGGCGCTCGACGATTTTTGCTCCATCCAGCGGCTCTAACGGACACGCCAATCGATAGCCTCGCCCCTTAACCGCTACCAGCTCCACCCCCAGCGTCTCTAATTTTTTTAGCTGTTTCCACACGGCGGCTCGGGAAACGCCTAACGTTTCACCTAATTGTTCACCGGAATGAACCTCGCCATCGCTCAACAAACGCATCAGGTTACCGATGGTCATGTGCTTGCCCCAATTGGGAAAACGCCTATCTTAACGGAAGCGTCACAACAGCGAAAACTGCCGCGTTTAGGTTATTGACTTGCTGCTTTATTTAAGACAGCGCTGGTAGTGGACCGCCCCCAGACCCTATAATGCCGCCCTATTTTTCTAGCAGGATCGCGTCGTGATCGAGAATCTTCGCAACATTGCCATCATCGCCCACGTTGACCACGGTAAAACTACCTTGGTAGACAAACTGTTAAGCCAGTCTGGCACGCTCGACCGTAAGGCCGAAGGTCAAGAGCGTATCATGGACTCCAATGACCAGGAGAAGGAGCGTGGTATTACCATCCTGGCCAAAAACACCGCTATTCAGTGGCAGGATGGTAATGGTACGGGCTACCACATCAACATCGTGGATACCCCTGGGCACGCCGACTTCGGTGGTGAAGTTGAGCGTGTTATGTCCATGGTGGACTCGGTTCTGCTGCTGGTTGACGCCGTAGATGGCCCGATGCCACAAACGCGCTTCGTGACCCAGAAAGCCTTCTCTCAGGGCCTGAAGCCGATCGTGGTAGTGAACAAAATCGACCGCCCCGGTGCACGTCCTGACTGGGTTATCGACCAGATTTTTGACTTGTTCGACAACCTGGGTGCTACCGACGAACAGCTCGACTTCCCGATTATCTACTGCTCGGCGCTGAACGGTATTGCCGGCATGGACCCGGAAGCGCTGGCCGACAACATGGATCCGATGTTCCAAGCGATTGTGGACATCGTTGAGCCGCCCCGCGTCGAAGTTGACGGCCCGTTCCAGATGCAGATTTCTGCCCTGGACTACAACAGCTACGTCGGCGTCATCGGTCTTGGCCGCATCAAACGTGGCTCTGTGAAGCCTAACCAGCAGATCTCGGTCATCAGCGTTGATGGTACGACTCGGAAAGGCAAAATCGGTCAGGTGATGACCCATATGGGCCTTGAGCGAGTTCAAACCACCGAAGCCACCGCTGGCGATATCGTCTGCATCACAGGCATCGAAGACCTGGCCATCTCCGACACGCTGTGTGACCCGAGCGCCGTTGAAGCACTGCCGCCGCTGTCTGTTGATGAGCCGACCGTGTCTATGACCTTCCAGGTCAACGACTCGCCGTTCGCCGGTAAAGACGGCAAGTTCGTCACCAGCCGTAACATCAAAGATCGTCTAGAGCAGGAACTGATCCACAACGTCGCTCTGCGCGTTGAGCAAGGCGAAACGCCCGAGAAGTTTAAAGTCTCTGGTCGTGGCGAACTGCACCTGTCGGTACTGATCGAGACCATGCGTCGTGAAGGCTTCGAGCTGGCCGTTGGCCGCCCGGAAGTGATCATCAAAGAGATCGACGGCGTTAAGCAAGAGCCCTACGAAGAAGTCATCATCGACTGTGAAGAGCAGCACCAAGGCTCCATCATGGAAGAGCTGGGCTACCGTAAAGGTGAGATGACCAACATGAACCCGGATGGTAAAGGCCGCGTTCGTTTGGACTTCATCATTCCTGCACGCGGTTTGATCGGCTTCCGTGGTCAGTTCCTGACCCTGACTTCCGGCACCGGCATCCTGACCAGCCGTTTTGACCACTACGGCCCGCTGAAGCCGGATGCATCTATCGAGCGTCGCAACGGCGTACTGGTGTCTATGGTAGGCGGTAAGGCGCTGGCTTACGCACTGTACGCTCTTCAGGAGCGCGGTAAGCTGATCATCGACCACGCAACTGAAGTCTACGAAGGCATGCTGATCGGTATTAACAACCGTGCCAACGACATGGTGGTGAACCCGACTAAGGGCAAGAAGCTCGATAACATGCGCTCTACCGGTAACGATGAGAACATCGTTCTGACGCCGCCGATCAAGTTTACCCTTGAGCAAGCCATTGAGTTCCTGGACTCCGATGAGCTGGTAGAAGTCACGCCCAGCCACATCCGCCTGCGCAAGAAGCACCTGACCGAAAACGAGCGTAAGCGCGCTAGCAAGAAGTAAGCTAACCGCCGTTCGTCAAAAGCCCGCCGCTGTGCGGGCTTTTTTATGAAAAGCCTCTTCGCATTATTGCCTGTTACACGCACTACCAAACGACCTCGTTAACGCAACCTAAACGCTTGCACGCTGGTAAGCGTGATCGTTCTATCGCAAAGTAGCGCTATCCTCAGCACGCCCTCGGGCAGCTGACACGCCACAATTCATACAAGTGTTTGGATACCTACCCCCATCCTTGCACCCCTACACGGACACTCCTTCACATGAGCGGTCATAACGTCTGGACTCACAAAGGCACTTTTTTGCTGGCAGCGGTTGGTTCTGCCGTTGGTCTTGGTAATCTTTGGCGCTTTCCCTACCTCACCGGCGAAAACGGTGGCGGTGCCTTTATCTTGGTGTATGCACTGACCATTTTCGCTGTTGGCATACCGATTTTAATCGCCGAAACCATGCTGGGACGCACCAGCCGACGCAGCCCGATTATGGGTATGCGGCATTTAACCAAAACTCATAAAACGTCGCGGGCGTGGGAATCTATTGGCTGGCTAGGCGCCGCCTCCGCCTTTTTGATACTAAGCTTTTACTCGGTGATTGCCGGCTGGGCGCTGCACTACACGTGGCTGATGCTCACCGGCTCGTTAGTAGGTGCCGATGCACAAACGATCAGCGATGGCTTTAATACCCTACTCGCTTCACCGGGGCTGATGACGCTCTATCACACGCTGTTTATCGCAGCTTCAGCGCTGATTGTTGGCATGGGTATCCATAAAGGCATCGAGTCTGGCCTGCGCATTATGATGCCTGCGCTGTTTGTCATTCTGATCGTGGTGCTGATCTACGGCATCATCAATGGTGATGTAGGCGCCGCTGCGAGCTTCTTGTTCACGTTTAATATCAGCGACCTGAGCCTGGAAGGCTGGCTGCAGGCGATGGGCCAATCCTTCTTTACCTTGAGTTTGGGGATGGGCGCGATCATGGCTTATGGGGCTTACATGTCGAGTGACGCCTCGCTGACCCGTACCGCTATCGCCGTGGCTTTTGTGGACACAGCGGTGGCCATGGTGGCGGGGCTGGCAATTTTTTCGCTGGTCTTTGGTGCTGGACTGGAAACAGGGCAAGGCCCAGGACTGATGTTTGTGACGCTGCCGCTGGCCTTTGCCGAAATGCCGTTTGGGGCTCTGGTGGGCGGCGTGTTCTTCATCCTGGTGCTGGGTGCGGCGATTAGCTCGTCCATTTCACTTATTGAGCCAGTGGCCGCCTTCCTAGTGGAACGTTTTGATATGACCCGCCCGCAGGCCGTCACCATTATGGTCGTCGCCGCTTGGGCCATGGGCCTGCTGACCGTCATGAGTTTTAACGTGTGGGCAGAAGGGACGATTTTCCATACGCTGTTTGGCCGTAGCGCCTTTGAGTTTATTGAGCTTTTGACCAATATCTTTATGCCCATAGGCGGCCTGATGATTGCGCTATTTGCAGGCTGGGCGCTGACGCAAAGTGAAGTGATAAAAGAGCTTGGCACCAACGCGACATGGTTTAAGATCTGGCGTTTTCTCGTGCGCTTTGTAGGCCCGGCAGCGGTTTCCTTTGTCTTTTTACGCACCATTCCTCAGGTAGAGGGCTACGCCATTCCTGCCCTGGGGTCGCTCATCATTGTAGGTGCCTTTGCCGCTAGCCAGCGGCTGCGCCACTCCAAGACTTAACAACAACATCCATGCCGCAGGCGACCCACGGGTCGCCTGCCGTACGAGGACACCATGCAACCGCTTATCGAAGTACAACACGTTAATAAAGCGTTCGGTGGGCTACACGTCATCAACGATTGCTCCATCCGAGTAGAGAAAGGCTCGATTACCGGCATGATTGGCCCTAACGGGGCGGGTAAATCGACGCTGTTTAACCTGATTGCAGGAGCGCTCACTCCCGACAGCGGCCACATTCTGCTGGATGGTGAAGATATCACCTCACTCAGTGCCGACCAGCGCTTTCATAAAGGCTTGCTGCGCACCTTCCAAATTGCCCACGAGTTCAGCCAGATGAGCGCGCTGGAAAATTTGATGATGGTGCCGCCCCAGCAGGCCGGCGAAAGCCTCTTCAACACTTGGTTTAAGCCTGGGCTGGTGCGCCAGCAAGAGGCTGAGGTGCGCCGTCGCGCACTGGAGGTGATAGATTTTGTGGGCCTGCATCACGTGCGCAACGAATTGGCGGGCAACCTCTCCGGCGGCCAAAAAAAGCTGCTGGAACTGGGCCGTACTATGATGACCGATGCCAAGGTAGTGCTGCTGGATGAAATTGCCGCCGGGGTAAACCGCACCCTGCTGGGCGATTTAATGGGCAATATTGAGCGGCTCAACCGCGAAATGGGCTACACCTTCTTAGTGATTGAGCACGATATGGATATGATTTCGCGGCTCTGCGACCCTGTGATTGTACTGGCCCAGGGCAGCGTGATGGTCGAAGGCCACATTGAAGACATACAAAATAATCCGGCGGTTATTGAAGCCTACTTTGGCTCTGATGCCGCCTAAGCCACTGCTTTACACTCATCATCGCCATAATAATTAGCCACCACTACTGGCTACAACAACATGATCGCGACTGGAGATCCCAGCGCGACGCTTGCTGAGACGCGTTTATGTCATCCACACAAGCATCACCCCAGCCACTGCTTGATGCACGCGATGTGCACGGCGGCTATGGCAGCATGAATATTTTAAACGGGGTCAATATGACGCTGTATGCCGACGAGGTCGGCGTCATTGTAGGCCCCAACGGCGCGGGCAAGTCCACCATGCTCAAAGCCGTGTTTGGACTGCTCAACGTGAACCAGGGCGAAATCCTGCTTAACGGCCAGCCGATTCACAACCTGCCACCTAATCAGCTCGTTGAGCGCGGCATGGGCTTTGTGCCCCAGGAAAAAAACGTGTTTCCCAGCCTCTCGGTCAAAGAGAATCTGGAAATGGGCGCCTACCTGAAGCCGCAAAACGTGAAGCGTATGCTGGAACAGGTCTACGAATTTTTCCCCCCGCTGGTCGAAAAGCGCCACCAGCCTGCTGGCGAGCTTTCAGGCGGTCAGCGCCAGATGGTCGCCATGGGGCGCGCCTTAATGGCGGAACCTAGCCTGCTGCTCCTGGATGAGCCCACAGCGGGCCTGTCACCGCTCTATATGAATGAGATTTTCGACCGCGTGAAGAAGATCAACGCCGCCGGCGTGGGCATTTTAATGGTCGAGCAGAACGCTAAGCAGGCCTTGGCCATTGCTGACAAGGGCTTTGTACTGGCAGCAGGCCAGAACCGCTTTACGGATACCGGGGCGGCCCTACTGGCCGACCCTGATGTCGCCAAAAGCTTTTTGGGCGGCTAGCCCGGGGGAGAAACGCGTGAACGAACTGGCTTTTTTTATTAATAACGTGGTGATTGCGGGCAGTGTCACTGGCTCGATTTACGCCATTGGCGCGATTGGCGTCACGCTGATTTTCAGCATTATGCGCTTTGCCCATTTTGCCCATGCCGACATGATGACCTTCGGTGCCTTTATGGTGCTGCTGCTCACCACGGCGTTCCCTGCGGTGGGCGCCAGCATCGGCGTCCCCACGGCGCTGATCATGCTGCCGCTGGCCATGCTGCTCACCGCCCTGCTCGCAGTGGGTATCGATAAGGCGTTTTACAAGCCGCTGCGCGCCCACAGCGTGAAACCGATCGTGATGGTGATTGGCTCGTTGGGCGTCACGCTGATGCTGCAGGGCCTCATTCGTCTGTTCTCAGGTACCGGCGGGCAGAGCCTCTACGTGGATGACCGCAAAGAGATTTTCCGCATTGCACTGCCGTTTGAGGGCGCGCGGGCTCCGATTGTGATCACCGAGCCGCAGATCTACCTGTTCGTGATTACCATCGTGGCGGTGATCGCGTTGCACTTGTTCTTGAACCGCTCACGGTTAGGCAAAGCCATGCGCGCCATGTCGGATAATCCGGAGCTGGCCCAGGCATCAGGCATTAACACCAATACCATCGTGGCGGTCACCTGGGTGATTGCAGGCGGCCTGGCCGCCATTGCGGGCACGCTGCTCTCGCTGGACGTGACCTTCAAACCAGACCTTAGCTTCTTCCTGCTATTGCCGATCTTCGCGGCGGCGATTGTTGGCGGGGTGGGCCACCCCTACGGCGCGATTGCCGGTGGTTTTGTGGTGGGCTTTGCCGAAACCCTGGCGGTATTTAACTGGAACGTGCTGCTGCGCCCTTTCCAAGACAGCTTCCCCGAGTGGCTGACGTTGCCATCGAACCTCGCCTTCGTGGGCACTGAATATAAGATTGTGGTGCCGTTCTTTATTCTGGTGGCCATCCTGGTGTGGCGCCCGACCGGCCTGTTTAAAGGCAAGGTGATCTAATGAGCCATCCAACCAATACTCGCAACCCGGCCTACACGCCGAAAGACGCTACGCCACAGCGCCGCTTCCCGCTGCGCGAACTAGTGCTGTTTGGCGCGCTGTTTGCCGCCGTACTGGCGGTTTACGCCCTGATGGGCGCGGCGTACAGCACGCGCATGCTGGTCGAAGCCGCCTGTTACGCCATTCTGGCATTGGGCCTAACGATTCAGTGGGGCTACGCCGGTCAGTTTAATGCCGGGGTGATGGGCTTTGTGGCCCTGGGCGGCTTCTGCGCCATGCTGTTTAGCGTGCCGGTCAACGATGCCTTCTGGGGCACGGAGCTACCGGGCGAGCTAGGGCAAGTGCTGCTCTATGGCCTCGCAGCCACGGTCGTGGTCGTCGGTGCCACCAAGCTCGACCGGCTGGGCGTACCCAAAACGCTGCGCACCGTCATCGCCGTGGTGCTGGCGGTGGTGCTTTATCTGGTGGTGATCAGCCTGCTGCGCGATGTGACCAGCCAAATCCAGTCCCAGGCGGGCTTTGTGGGCGGGTTTGGCCTGCCGCCTTGGGTGGGCTGGATCGTCGGCGGCGCGCTGGCCGGTGGCGTGGGCTACTTTATCGGCCATGTGTGCCTTGGGCTGCGCAGCGACTACCTCGCCATTGCCACGCTGGGCATTGCCGAGATCATCAAGGCGTTTTTGAAAAACTCCGACTGGCTCACCCGTGGTACGGCGACTGTCTCCCCGTTACCTTGGCCGACGCCTGGCCCTGCCGAGCTGGGGTTTACCCTTTCCCGCGCGATTTACCTGTCGGTGACGGCGGTGGTCATTGCGGTGATTTTCTTCCTTCTGCATCGCGCTTACCACGCTCCTTGGGGGCGGATGATTCGCGCAATTCGCGATAACGAAGTCTCATCGGCGGCCATGGGTAAGGACATCAACAAGCGTCGCCTGGAGATTTTCGTGCTGGGCTGCATTTTGATGGGCCTGGGGGGCGGCATGCTGGGCACGTTCAACAGCCTGTTCGACCCGCAGGGCTACCTGCCCCTAAACCACACCTTCTTAGTATTGGTGATGGTTATTTTGGGCGGCCCCGGCAATAACCTGGGTACCATCTTTGGGGCCGTGGCGGTCTACATTATCTGGATTATGTCAGAGCCCCTGGCGCTGTTTTTAATGCAGCTAGCCGTCGCGTTTGGCGAAGGCACTTTTGGTTGGGAGGCGCCCAGCAATATGGACAGCCGAGCGCTACAGGCTAGGGTATTAGTGATCGGCATGCTGATCACCCTGGTACTGCGCTTTGCGCCCAAAGGCCTGCTGCCTGAGAAGATTAAGAGCCACGGCTAACTCCTCGGCATCACCAAAAACACGCCCCGCTCAATGAGCGGGGCGTTTTACTATCGAGGGTTTAACTGTCGAGGGTTTTATTATCGAGAAATGGCAGGTGCTTACAGATCTACCTGACCTTTACCGGTAAAGCTGCCGTTCTCGACGACCATCTCAACCACCACGCCGGGGACGTCACCGTTGTCATCAAACTCGTGAGAACCGGAGGCACCTTCGTAGTTAATGTCGGTACCTGCGGCGATCAGCTCAACGGCTTTCTCCCATTCGCCCGGCAGGATCACTTCACCCGGCGCGCTGGAGACACTGCGCAGCGCTTCTGAAAGCCCTTCGCGGTCGGCGCTACCGTTCTGCTCAATGGCTAATGCTACCAGGAAGGCCGCATCGTACGCCTGAGCGGCAAACACAGCGCTAGGGTCAATGTCTGCTTCCGTGGCGGCGTTATTGAATAGCTCGGTGCCGGGAAGCTCTGGGCTACCGGGGCGAGTGGCAATCATGCCGTCTAGAATGTCAGCACCAATCGCTTCGACGAGGCTGTCGCCCACCATACCGTCAGCACCCACGTACTGGGTAAACATACCGCTCTCATAGGCTTGGCGCAGCACGGTTTGACCCGAGGTGTCTGCGTAAGCCAGCACCACTAACGTATCGGCACCGCTGGCAGAGAGCGAGCCTAGCTCAGAACGGTAGTCGGCACGGTTATCTTCGTGGGCTAGGTTTTCTGCCACTTCACCGCCCCCCGCGGTAAACGCCGTGCTGAAGGCATCGGACAGGCCACGGCCGTAGTCGTTGTTCACAAAGGTGACCGCGACATAGTCGATGCCTTTATCCAGCAGCAGCTTAGCGAGCATTTCACCCTGGAAAGCATCGGAAGGCACGGTGCGGAACACTAGGTCATTGTCGTCCAGCTCCGATACCGCAGGTGCGGTCGACGCCGGGGAGACCATCAGCACACCGCCAGGAATCGCGGCATTGTTAGCAGCGGCAATTGTGGCACCGGTACACAGCGCGCCGACGATAGCGGTCACGTTTTCAGAGTTCACCATACGGTCGGCGGCGTTAGAGGCGGCCGATGCGTCGGAACAGGTGGTATCCCCCGAAGGCATTTCCAGGGTTTGCCCGTCTAAAATGCCGCCCTGCTCGTTGACTTGCTTCACCGCCAGCTGAGCACCTGCAAAGATCGGCGGCGTCAAACTCTCAATGCCCCCAGTAAAGCCGCCCAAGAAGCCAACTTTGACCTCCGCCTGGGCCATCCCGTTTAAGGCAAGTGATGAGGCCGCTACGGCAATGGCTAATGCGCGCTTATTAATCATATTGTTTGTCGCTCCCAGTATGTTAAGTGCCCCGACTGTCCAGCGCAGGGCTACCCTTAATCTGGAACCGTAACGCCAAAAACACAAGCAACGCTTTCTAACGCTCGGTGTTTTTCGCATCCGGTGCATCCAAGCGCTCGGCCTGCTGCTTCTGGCGGCGCTTATTGCGGTACATGCGCACCAGCGCAATCGCCAGCGCGGCCGCCACCATGGCGGCTAACACAACGCCCTGCCAGGGGCGTGCCCCATCCCCCAGCACGGTCTCTAAGGTAATAATCAGCGCAAGGCCCAGCGCCTGGGAGCCAATGGCCAGCGCCCGCAGCGTGTCAAAAGAGGATTGCGGCATCGACATCTCCGTCATGTGAAGCGTGCATGATATGGTGGCCCAGTGTACCTGCTTATCGGAACGACTATGAATGCCATCGCCCTCGGCCCACTGCTGATTTCCACGCCCCGCCTCTATGCCTTTGGCTGTGCATTGCTGCTGCTATTGGGCAGTCGCTACCTGCTTGGGCTGCCCGCTAAGCAGCATGGCCGCTGGTTTAATGGCTTGCTGGTGGTGTGGCTACTGGGGGCACGCGTGGCGTTTGTGGCCCTTAACTGGGAGAGTTATAGCGCGACGCCCATAGACGCTATCAAACTGTGGCAACCCGGTTACAACCCCCTTGGCGGGCTTTTGGCAGGCCTCATGTGGACCGCCTGGAGGCTGCGTGGGCGGCTGCTGGCCATGATGGGCGGGCTGGCGATGACGATGGGCGCCGCTAGCCTCTGGTTAGTGATGATCACGCTGGCACCGCTAGGGCAGCCGTTTCCTGTGGCGTCACTGCCCGACGTCACCCTTGAAGACCTAGACGGTAATGACGTTCAACTTACCTCACTAGCGAACCAGGGCGACCTGATTATCGTCAATTTATGGGCCACCTGGTGCCCACCCTGTCTACGCGAAATGCCGTTATTGGAAGAGGCCGATCAGCGTGAAGGCGTCAGCGTGGTCGTGGTCAACCAGGGCGAAGATTTACTGCCTATTGCTCGCTATTTAGATGAGCAGTCGCTCGCTTTTCGCTACCCGCTGCGCGATCCACAGCAAACCCTGATGGCTCAGTTCCAAGCACCAGGTCTGCCCACCACGGTGCTGTTTGATCAACACGGGAAGACGTTGGACGTACACGTCGGCGAACTCACCCGCGCACAGTTAGAGCGCTGGTTAAACGATTGACCACGATAGACCTTAATACCCCCGCTGCTTTGCGTTAGAATCCCCCGCCCTGTTGGCCGCCGGTGACCTGCCCCGGCGGCGTACCACCCGATTTCGACGACTTCCTCGAGGCATCATGAGCGATTTTTCTCCCGGCCAGCGCTGGATTAGTGACGGCGAAGCTGAGCTTGGGCTCGGCACCGTGCTTAACTGCGACGCCCGTAGCGTTACCATTTTGTTCAGTGCCAGCCAGGAAACCCGCACCTATAACACCCGCCAAGCGCCGCTCACCCGCGTCATGTTCGGCAGCGGCGACCGCGTCCTGTCTGCCGACGGCTGGCAGATGATCGTCAATGACAGCAAAGAGAGCCGTGGCCTGATCACCTACATCGGTGAAGATAGCGAAGGCAGCCTGCGTGAACTACCCGAAGCCAAGCTGGCCGATACCATGCAGTTTGACCAGGCCCGTGACCGCCTGCTCACCGGCCAAGTCGACCGCAACGACTGGTTTGATCTGCGCTTTCGCACCCTGCACCACTTCCAGCGCATTGAGCAGCACAGCGCGTTAGGCTTTGCCGGACCGCGTATTGATCTCATTCCCCACCAGCTGTATATCGCCGATGAAGTCGCCGGACGCCATGCGCCACGCGTTCTATTGGCCGACGAAGTGGGCCTGGGCAAAACCATTGAGGCGGGCTTGATCCTCCACCGCCTGCTGCTGGCAGGCCGTGTAGAGCGTGCGCTGATTCTGGTGCCCGATAGCCTGACCCACCAGTGGCTGGTGGAGCTTTTACGCCGCTTCTCGCTGAACGTCACCCTGCTGGATGAACACCAGAGCCAAGCCCACGGCAGCGCTAATCCGTTTGAAAGCGCACAGCTTGTGCTGGCTAGCCAAGGCTGGCTGTTCGCCAATATTCACCGCCAAGACCAAGCCCTGGCCAGCCGCTTTGACCTGCTGATTGTCGATGAAGCGCATCACCTGGACTGGAGCCCAGAAAGCAGCGGCCCCGGCTACCAGTGCGTGGAACAGCTGGCCGCTGAGATCCCGGGCTTGCTGCTGCTCACCGCCACGCCGGAACAGATGGGGCTGGAGAGCCACTTTGCGCGCCTGCGCCTGCTAGACGCCGAGCGCTACCACGATATCGAGCGCTTCAAAGACGAAGAGCAGCACTACGTGGCGGTGGCCAGCGCCATCGATGCCCTGGATGAACTCCCCCAAACCGCTAGCGCCCGCGAGCGCGTTGCCACAGTGGCCGACGACCGCGATAGCCAAGCGCTGCTCGCCACGCTGTGCAACGCCGAAGCCAGCAGCGAACAGCAAGACGCCGCCCGCGCCCAGCTGCGCGATGCACTGCTCGACCGCCACGGCACAGGGCGCGTGATGTTCCGCAACAGTCGCCGCCACGTGGGCGGCTTCCCTGAGCGCCGTCTGCATTTGGCACAGCTTGAGCTACCCTCCGCCTATCGCCGCGTGCTGCGCCGCCTGGAGCGTGACGAGGACTACCTGGATGAGCTGCTGATCGAAACCGGCATGGATCACCCGGATGTACTGATCTACCCGGATGCCATGTACCGCGAGTTAAGCAACGACCCGCTGAACACCGAGTCCTGGTGGCATATCGACCCACGCGTCAACTGGCTGCTGGAAAAACTCAGCGACGACAGTGAATCCGGTTTTGCCAACGACAAAGTGCTGGTGATTGCTCACCACCGCGAAACCGCCGAAGGGCTAGCAGAAGGCCTGCGGGTGCTGGGCGGCTATCAAGCGCCCGTGTTTCATGAAGGCCTGTCGCTGATAGAGCGCGACCGTGCGGCAGCGGCGTTTGCCGATGAAGAAGAGGGCTGCCAAGTACTGGTGTGCTCTGAGATCGGCTCTGAAGGGCGCAACTTCCAGTTTTGCCGCCACCTGGTGATGTTCGATATGCCCCAGCATCCGGACCAGCTAGAGCAGCGCATTGGACGCCTAGACCGCATTGGTCAACGCCACGCTATTGAACTGCACGTGCCTAGCTTTACCGGCAGCCCGGGCGAGCGCCTGATGCGCTGGTACCACGAGGGGATGGATGCTTTCAGCGCCCCCCACGGCATCGGCAGCGACCTGTTTGATGCCTTTGGCGATGCCCTGGCCGATGCGCTGCTCGACGACGAAGCGCTCGACGAGATTATCGAAGAGACGCGCGAGATGTTCACCGCCAAGCTGTCCGAGCGGGATGCAGGCCGCAACCGTCTGCTGGAGCTTAATGCTTGCCGCCCAGCGCGGGCGCAGCAGGTGATTGAGGCAGTTCGCGAGCTAGACGAAGACCCAGCACTGCCCCGCTACGTGGAACGCGCGCTGGATATCTTTGGGGTCGATAGCCAAGAGATTGGCAAGGGCCTGCTGTACCTTCAGCCCAGCCAGCATATGCTCGACGGCCTGCCGGGCTTGGTAAAAGGCGAAGAGGGCTTTTCAGCCACCTACAGCCGCGCCCAAGCGCTGGCGCGAGACGACGTTCAGCGACTCTCCTGGGAACACCCGCTGCTGCGGGAGATGATGGGGCGTATTTTAGACGGCACCATGGGCAACACCGCTTTAGCGCTGCTGCGCCATCCCGCCATTCCCAGCGGCCGCTTAATGGCTGAATTGGTGTTCCGCACCCACTGCCCGGCCCCTAAATCGCTGCACCTGAATCGCTTTTTACCGCCCACGGCGGTACGCGTGCTGCTGGATGAGTCGGGTGCCAACCTGACCAGCAAAATCTCCTTCACCGGTTTGGGTAAAAACCTGCAAAAGGTCAATAAATCGCTGGCACGCGACCTGATCAAAAGCCGCCATGACCAGCTGCGCGAGCTGCTGATTCAAGGCGAGGGTGAAGCTGAGCGTGAACTGCCCAGCATTGTCGAAACCGCCGAAACGCGTATGCGCGCCCAGTTAGACGCCGAGCTTGCCCGCCTGACGGCGCTAGCAGAGCACAACCCAGCAGTACGCAGCGAAGAGCTAGAAGCGCTTAAACAAGAGCGTCAAGCGCTTAGCAGTGCTATCGAGAACACCCGCCTGCGGCTTGACTCCGTGCGCGTGGTGATTACCGTCGACCCGAATGCCTAACGAAGCAAAACGCCGCTGGCGGCGCTATAAAATCGCCGCCAGCGCTTTGTCCAACGTTGGGTACTGAAAGTCGAATCCTGCCTCGCGAAGGCGCGCCGGACGCATATCTGCACCGGTTAACAGCAGTTGCGACATCTCGCCAAATCCCGCTTTCAGCACGAAAGCCGGTACTGGGAAAATCGCAGGGCGGTGCAGCTGCTTGGCCAGCGTTTTAGTAAATTCAGCGTTGGTCACCGGGTGCGGCGCGCTGCCGTTAAAGGCGCCTGAAAGCGTCGGCTCATTGATCAAAAAGATGATCGCAGCTACTAAGTCATCACGATGCACCCAAGGCATAAACTGTGTGCCATCGCCAAACCGTCCGCCTAACCCCAGCTTGAACGGTGGCAGCATTTTCTGCAGCGTACCGCCGCCCGCCTCTAGCACTAAGCCAATCCGCACAATCGCTAGCCTGACGCCCATGGCTTCTACGGGCTTTGCCGCGGCTTCCCACTGCGCGCAAAGCCGATGGGCGAACTCGTCATGAGGAGACGTGGATTCATCCACCACCTTGCTGCCCTGGTCACCGTAATAGCCCATCGCAGACCCGCTCACCATCACGCTGGGTAGCGGCTGACCATTTGCCTCTAGCTGCTCACAAAGTGCAATCAGCTGCTGCGTGCTAGTGACACGGGAGCGAATCAGCGTTTCTTTCTGGTGATCGCTCCAGCGTTTTGCGGCGATGGACTCACCGGCCAAGTTCACCAGCGCATCCGGCGGTGTATCTACAAAGGCTTGGGCGCTATCGCGAATGTCACACCCTTTAGGCAGCTTCCCCCGCACTTGGTGCGGCGTTCGGGATACCACCTGCACCTCGTGCCCTTGTGCAATTAGCTGTTGGCAAAGTCGCTGGCCAACGAAGCCGCTGCCGCCAGTGATTAATACCCGCATAGTGTCACTCCTTTGGCCTAGTGAGTGCCTGAGCACTGATTGATCTCATGCTGTTCCAGCACGGTGTGAATGCCCGTCGCTTAACGTGCACACCGGGGATCGTTGCATATTTTTAAATTGTACGATATCTATACACAACTGCTACAATAAATTTAGTTCAACGTAATATGCCCCCGCGAGGACTTATGGCTGCACTGGCAAACCCGATGTCGACCCTCACTACTGCGTCACGCGTCGCTATTATTGGCGCAGGGCTATCGGGCCTTGCCTGCGCCCACCGGCTGGCACAACACGGTGTTCACGTTCAGCTATTCGATAAAGCTCGTGGCCCTGGCGGTCGTATGTCCAGCAAGCAGCGGCCCTCTGCGACGCTTGATTTAGGCGCTCAAGCCTTTACCGCCCGCGACACTCGCTTTATCCGTAAAGTCGCCGAGTGGCAAGACGCTGGCTGCGTGGCTAAGTGGCCGGTGCACAGCTATCAGGCTAGTGCATCCGGCTGGCAAACACACCATGACGGTCAGGTGCGCTACTGCGGAGTGCCGCGAATGAGCGCCATTACTCGCCATTTAGCCGACTCCCTAAGTGCCTTTCCTGACGCCTCTCTCACTCTAGAGACCCCAATAGCGTCGTTTGAGGAAACCGGGTTAGGCTGGCAATTAATGGATGCGCACGGCGTACAACACGGGCCCTTTGATCACGTGGTGATTAGCGCACCACCGCCACAGGCCAAGGCGCTGCTGGCTGACTGGGAGCCTGTGCTCGCGGCGGCATGTGAAGCGCAGCCTCAGCGAGGCTGCTGGGCAGCGTGGGCCATATTTGAGTCAACGCTACCCGCACTACCTAATGTTGATGACGCTTGGCAAAGCTTGCATGCCCAGCACCCTGCGCTGCGTTTAGTATCACGCAATCACACCAAGCCAGGCCGGGAAGCTCAGCCTGAGAGCCTAAGCCTACTGGCCCAGCTTGACTGGAGCGATGCTCATATTGAAGAAGCGCCTGACGCAGCGGCTCAACAGCTGTTAGACGCGTTCACCGCTTTGCTGCCCAGCCATACCGAGCTGCCCGCTTTGCTTGAGCTGGGCGCCCATCGTTGGCGCTACGCCCAACCCGCCTCCGCGGGCAGTCAGTCTTTCTTATACAGCGAGCGCGGCTTATCGCTGTGCGGTGACAGCTTTCGCGGCAGCCGAATCGAGGATGCTTGGCTCTCTGGGGATGAGTTAGCAGAGGCGTTATTAGGCCGGTCGGTCTAATACCAACCAAGGCCAAGGTGCACCTACATGGACACAGCAAAGGTTGTACCCAGTAGCCACAAGTTGTACAAAGGTGCCTATAATAGCGTGACCCTATCTAACCGATTAGGTGCTATTCAACGAATCGCTATACGACTAAGTGGCCTTGCGCCGAGCTGGCGCGACAACACGGCCATCGCAATTATTGACAGACCCCTGCAGCGTTGGCTGCAGGCAACCAAGAGGCAATGGCGCCCATGAGCAACAAGGCGACCCACCCACCCGATACCCCGCTCTATCCGATCCGGGAAGTTTCCCGTTTAACGGGTGTGAACTCGGTCACCCTGCGCGCCTGGGAGCGACGCTACGGGTTAATTCGCCCACAGCGTACCCCCAAAGGCCACCGGCTTTATGCTCAGGACGACATTAGTCGCATTGAGCGCATCTTGCAGTGGCTCAATCGAGGCGTACCGGTTAGCCAAGTAGCCGACCTGCTCGACCAGCCCGAAACGGTAGAGACACCGGCCCCCAATGCCGGCGACTGGGCCAGCCAGCGCCAGCAGCTGCAAGCGGTCATTGAAGCCGTTGATCTGCCAAAGCTAGAAGCGCTCTATCATCAAAGCTTAGCGCTCTACCCGCTGAGCGTGGCGATTAACGAACTTTGGCAGCCGGTCATTCTTACCCTAGAAGCTAAATGGGCCGCGCAGCCAGATGATCTGGTACGTCGTACGTTTGAAGCTTTTTTACGTAGCCAGGTAGGTATTCGCCTGCACTACGCTAACCAAGCGACCCGTGGCCCGCTGATTTTGCTAAGCGCAATGCCCGACGACCCCGGCCCGCTGTGGGTGTTGATGTGTGCACTCATGGCCAGCGAACAGGGCTATCGCGTGCAGCTCTTCGACCACTCGCTGTCACTCGACGACCTCCCGCAAGCGGTGTCCCGCCTGCACTCGTCGATGGTGCTGCTCTCAAGCGGCCAGCGGGAAAGCGACAACTATATTCGCGTCGCACTGCCCAAAGCAGCACAAGCGTTGGGCGTGCCGATCGGCATATGCGGTGAAGTCGCGCGCCTGCGAGAAAACGAACTGCGCGATGGTTCCGTTCACATGCTCGGCGACGACCTGCCCCAAGCCATTGCTCGGCTGCGCCCGTTACTGCGTGAATCAGGCATTCTTTAAGCGTACGCCAGGGCGGCCAATCTAAGGACTTTGCATGAATCTGCAGCTTGTTTGGTTACGCAGCGACCTGCGTATCCATGACAATTCCGCACTTGCCGCCGCTGCCGCCAAAGGGCCGGTAGTGGCGGTTTTTTTACGCAGCGTTGAGCAGTGGCGTGACCATGGCCACGGCGCCAATAAGCTCGATTTTTGGGCGCGCAATGTCAGCGCGATCAAGACTTCGCTCAACGGGCTGAACATTCCGCTGCTGCACCGTGATATCGAGCAGTTTGCAGATGCTCCTAAGGCGCTCTTGGAAATTGCCCGCGAACATAAAGTGTCGCAGCTCCACTTTAACTACGAGTATCCGCTCAACGAACTGCGCCGCGACCAAGCGGTTCTAGAAGCATTTCAGCAGGCCGGTATTACCGCCCAAGGCCATCACGACGCGGTGGCGTTTGCTCCCGGTACCTTGCTGACAGGCAAAGGCGACTACTACGGCGTCTTCACCCCGTTTTCAAAAGCGTGGCACAAACAAGTTACCGCCGAGCAGTTAGCCCTGCGCGACACGCCCAGCGTGCAGTCACCGCTAGCCATTGACAGTGATCCATTACCAGCACTGCCAACGCTAGATGATGAGCCGCTGGATGGGCGTCTCTGGCCTGCGGGTGAAAATGCTGCCAGCGATAACCTTGAGCGTTTTTTACGCTTTCGCGGTCGTCACTATAAAGATCAGCGTGACTTTCCTAAGGTGCGCGGCACGAGCGAGCTTTCGCCCTACTTAGCGCTGGGCGTTATTTCCCACCGCCAGTGCCTTCAAGCGGTCATGAGCGAAAACGATGGGCACCTTGCCGATGGCGATGCAGGCCTTACCACCTGGGTAAACGAAATCATCTGGCGCGAGTTTTATCAGCACGTCGCGGTCGGCTTTCCCCAGGTATGTCGCTATCAACCGTTTCAAGAACACACCAGAAAGCTCCAATGGCGCGATGACGATGAAGGGTTCGCCGCCTGGTGCGAGGGCCGCACCGGCTACCCTATCGTGGATGCCGCCATGCGCCAGCTCGTGACAACCGGCTGGATGCACAATCGCCTGCGGATGGTGACGGCCATGTTTCTCAGCAAGCACCTGCTGATCGACTGGCGGCGCGGCGAAGCATTTTTTATGCGCCATTTAGTCGATGGCGAGTTTTGCGCCAATAACGGCGGCTGGCAGTGGGCGGCCTCGACGGGTACTGATGCGGCTCCTTACTTTCGTATCTTCAACCCTACCACCCAATCCACGCGCTTCGACAAGGACGGCGAGTTCATTGCCAAGTGGCTGCCCGAGCTAGCGTCGCTGCCCGCCAAGGCGCGCCATGCACCGCCCCAGGATATGCTGAACCCTACCGACTACCCGGCACCTATCGTTGACCACAAAGCGGCGCGCCAGCGGGCTCTGGATGCCTTTAAAGCGCTTACCCAGTAACGTCACCTTCAGCTCCTCCCCATAGCGGCAGCACGCCGCTATGCTTCTCACTACCCTCTCTCCCAACACGCAACGCTTTTAGGCAAGGAATCTGTGATGACCAACGATCAAGCCTTGGCCAACTTTTGCGCCTTCTTCAACAAACTAGACAACACCTGTACAGAAAAACTATACGAGGTATATACTGAAACAGTTGTTTTCAACGATCCGCTACATCACATTGAAGGTCGCGAGGCGCTTGAGCGCTATTTCGCCACGATGTACGAGAACGTTGAGCGCTGCCAGTTCACCTATCACACGCAGCAACAGCAAGCGAATCAAGCCTTTGTCACCTGGACGATGGAGTTCATTCATCCACGTCTAGCCCGCGGACAACCCATCCGCGTGGAGGGCTGCAGCGCGTTAACGTTTGATAATGAAGGAAGAGTATCGCACCACCGCGACTACTTCGATGCTGGGGCGATGCTATATGAACACCTCCCTGTCATGGGTCGCGTCATACGCTGGTTAAAGCAACGCCTTAGCTGACAGGTGTGTGACCTCGTTTATACGCACGCAGGTTGCGTGCTAACAGGCCGCTATAGGAGAGCAAGATGAGCACATGGAAAACACCTCAACGCATCTGGTTAACCGGTGCCACCTCCGGTATTGGGGAGGCGCTTGCCAAGCAGTTGATTGCCGAGGGCCATCAGGTGGTGCTCAGCGCTCGTAACGAAGAGGCGCTTAACGCGCTGTGTGAAGGCCATGCGAACGCCTTCCCACTGCCGCTAGATGTCAGTGACCGCCAAGCGGTACTGGCCGCTGGAGAGCAGATCGCCCAATGGCTAGGCGCGCTGGATATTGCCCTCTTTAACGCAGGCACCTGTGAATATTTAGATGCCCAGCACTTCGACATGGCGTTGGTCGAGCGTGTCTTTACACCCAATCTATTTGGCACGCTCTACGGCGTTGAAGCCGCCCTTCCGCTGCTGCGTGAAGCCCGCAAAGAGGGCAAACCGGCACGACTCGCCGCCACGTCGAGTGCATCCGCGTATCTGCCGCTTCCCCGTGCCGAGGCCTACGGCGCGTCGAAAGCAGCAGTGAGCTACTTTTTAGAATCGCTGCGTCTTGACCTTCACCAAGAGGGCATCGACGTGAGCTTGATCCATCCTGGCTTTGTAAAAACGCCGCTCACAGATCGCAACGACTTCCCTATGCCCATGCAGGTGACGGCCGATGACGCGGCCAAAGCGATTGTTGCCGGGCTTGCAAAAGGGCGTTTAGATATTCACTTTCCCCGACGCTTCACGTATATCGTCAAATGTTTGGGGATTTTACCCCCTGCCCTGCGGCGGTGGATTGGCCTGCGCATGACGCGGCAAACTAAGGAGCACTCATGAGCGGCACAGCGTCACAGCGCATTGCGATTATCGGCAGCGGCATCAGCGGCATGGCGGCCGGGTGGTACCTCTCCTCACAGCATGAGGTCACGCTGTTTGAAGCTGATGGCCGATTAGGCGGCCACACCGCCACGATGGATGTGGAGGTCAACGGTACTTCTTACGCCATCGACACCGGGTTTATCGTCTTTAATGATTGGACTTATCCTCACTTTCAGCGCCTGCTGGCCACGCTTGGCGTGCCCAGCCAAGCCACTGAAATGAGCTTTTCGGTTCACGAGACGGATGTGGATTTTGAGTACAATGGTCATACGCTCGCCTCGCTGTTTGCCCAGCGCCGCAACCTGCTCAACCCCTCTTTTTATCGCCTGCTCAGCGACATTTTGCGCTTTAACAAGCAGGCCACCGCCGACCTTGAGAGTAAACGCCTGCCTGAGGAGATGACCCTAGGCGAGTATCTAGACCGCAATGGCTACGGTGAAGCGTTTCAGCGCCGCTACTTACTGCCTATGGGGGCAGCCATTTGGTCAGCCAGCATCGGCGACTTACGTGCCTTTCCGTTGACGTTCTTCGTGCGTTTTTTCCGCAACCATGGGTTACTGTCGGTGAATCACCGCCCCCAGTGGTACACCTTGATAGGCGGTTCAAAGCGCTATATTCCTGCGCTGACCGCTCCTTATGCTGCGCGCATTCGCCTGAACACGCCCGTGACGAAGATTACCCGTAGCGATACTGGCGTGATCATTACCACCGCCCAAGGCAGCGAGCGTTTTGATCAGGTGGTGTTGGCATGCCACGCCGACCAAGCGTTGGCCATGTTAGGCGATGCGACATCTGCGGAGCGCGATATTCTATCGGCAATGCCCTACCAGGATAACGAGGTGGTGCTGCATACCGACACCGCGCTGCTACCCCGCCGTCAGCGCGCCTGGGCGAGCTGGAACTACCGCTTGGACGGGCGAGGTGCTGATGAGCGCGTCTCGGTGACTTACAACATGAATATCTTGCAGTGCCTAGAGGCGGATACCACTTTCTGCGTCACGCTGAATGACACTGACACTATTGACCCCAACAAGGTACTGGGGCGCTATACCTACGCGCACCCGCAGTTCACCCTAGCGGGCCAAGCCGCCCAAATGCGCCACGATGAAATCTCGTCAGTGGCCCGGCGCACCCACTTCTGCGGTGCCTATTGGCGCAACGGCTTCCATGAAGACGGCGTTTGGAGCGCGCTGCGCGTGGCGCAGGCGCTCGGCTGCGATGAAGCGGCAAAGCCACCTACCACGCCTAGCGCACTGCCTGCGCATGAACTGATGCCCAACAGCGTGGGGGAGGGGCTGGGATGATTGCCGCGCCGCGTTCGCGCATCTATCGCGGCACGCTCCGCCACCGCCGCTTTACGCCAAAATCACATGCGTTTAGCTATCAAATGTGGATGGCATGGCTCGACCTTGACGAGCTGCCGACGCTATTTGATGGCGTACCCGGGTTTAGCGCCCGAGGCCCTGCTCTGGCTCGCTTTCGCCGGGAAGACTACCTCGCGCCCACCGACCGGCCCCTGCGCACCGCCGTACGCGAAGAGCTGACCCGCCAGCTGGGTAACGCGCCCACCGGTCGAATCTGCATGCTGACCCAGCTACGCACCCTCGGCATGATGTTTAATCCGATCACCGTTTATTACGCCTACGATGAGCATGGCCGCTTGGCAGCTGTACTCGGCGAGGTCACTAATATGCCCTGGCGCGAGCGCACCTGTTACGCCTGCCGTGTCGACACCGACCGCCATGCACATCAGGCAAATTTTGCCAAAGCTATGCACGTTTCGCCCTTCAATCCCATGGAGATGAGCTACCGCTGGAAGTTTAATGCCCCCGGCGAACAGCTCTATCTACATATGGAAAACTGGCAGCATGAGCAGCGTCATTTTGATGCCACGCTCACCCTTGAAGCAGCACCTGCCACTCGCGGTGTTCTGCTAGCTACCCTCGCCAAGCACCCTTGGATGAGCCTTAAAACGGTCGCGGGAATCCATTTTGAAGCGCTTCGCCTGTGGCTTAAGCGCATCCCCGTTTATAACCACCCTAAACGCAAGGAGACTTCAAAGTGACCACCCTGCGTACCACACCGCCTAACAGCCAGCCTGCCCGCCAAGATCGCTTTACCCGATGGCTAAAGCCGCGATTGCTGGCCCAGCTTGACGCCTTTCGTGGCGGTCGTATCACGCTGATAGAAGGCAATCAGTGCCACCACCTGGGCCAAGAAGGGCCACTTCAGGTCACCGTAGTGATTCGCCACTCCCGCGCCTGGAAACGGCTCGCCTTTGGCGGCACAGTGGGCGCGGCAGAGTCTTACATGGATGGCGACTGGGATGCCGATGACTTGGTGGCACTGGTGCGCCTGTTTGCCGCCAACCTGGATCATGTGAATGGCCAGATGGAGAACGGCAGCGCACGCTTCACCCGCTGGCTGCTCGGGCTTGCCTATCGCTTCCAGCGCAACAGCCTGTCCGGCTCCAAGCGCAATATTGCCGCGCACTACGACATCGGCAATGACCTGTTTGCGACGTTTCTAGATCAGCGCCACTGGATGTACTCCAGCGCCGTGTTCCCTTACCCGGAGGCCAGCTTAGAAGAGGCGTCTACGTACAAACTCGATATCATGCTGGAGAAGCTGGATGTCCGGCCTGAACACCACCTGCTAGAAATTGGCACAGGCTGGGGAGGCCTTGCGATTCACGCGGCCAAAACGCGAGGCTGCCGAGTCACTACCACGACGATTTCTGAAGAGCAGCACGCCCATACGGCGAAGCGCATCAAGGAAGAGGGGCTTGAGGACAAAATCACGCTGCTAAAACAAGACTACCGAGAATTGACCGGGCGCTTTGATCGCCTCATCTCAGTGGAGATGATTGAAGCCGTGGGCCATCAGTATCTCAATACATACTTGGAGAAAGTCGACAGCCTGCTGACCGACGATGGCCAAGCGATGCTGCAGGCGATCACGATCCGCGACCAGCGATTTGAAGAGGCCAAGCGGGACATGGACTTTATCAAACGCTACATTTTTCCTGGCGGTTTTTTACCCTCTCACCACGCCATGCTGTCGAGCGTGATGCGTAAAACGTCGCTGAACGTGGTCGCTCTTGATGAAATTGGCCAGCACTATGCGCGCACGTTGCGGGAGTGGCGTCATCGCTTTGAAGCCAGCCTCGACCAAGTACGCAGCCAAGGCTACGATGAGCGCTTTATTCGCATGTGGCGTTACTACCTGTGTTACTGCGAGGGCGGCTTTATTGAGCGCTCTATCGGCACCTGCCACCTGCTCTTAGCAAAGCCTGCCGCAAAACCGGTACCGCTCACAGGAGCCTTATAAAATGACCCAGCCATCCCCAATGCCGGTGCGCGCAATCCTCTTTAACGCGCTGCGCTTTGAGGCGGGCTGGATGCTGTGCGTCCTGGGTGGATCGTGGGTCGCAGCGGTTACGGGAGCAGTGCTGCTTGGCTGGCACTTCTGGCACTGGGCCAAGCCAGGCGAGTGGCGCTTTATTGCGCTATTTGCCCTGTTAGGGCTGGCACTGGATGGTGGGCTACACTTGGCGGGTGGTTTTGATTTTGGCGAGCAAACGCTTGTCGCAGGCCTGCTACCGCTGTGGCTGTGGATGCTGTGGCCGCTATTTGCCACTCTGGTGTTTCATTCACTCGTTTGGCTGTGGCGCTATCCGCTGGTCGCGGCGGCCTGCGGGGCCGTTAGCGGGCCGCTCTCTTACCTAGGGGGGGCGGCGCTGGCTAATGTTAGCCTAGCGCCATGGCTGCTGCCGGTGCAGGCAGTGATTTGGGCAGTGCTCTGCCTGGGCATTAGCCGCTATGCCCAGCGCATCGTGACGGCTGCTTAACTGGCACCCTCGGCTAAGGCCGCTGGAGCCCAACGCTGCTCGAGTTCGGCAGCAGGCAACGGCCTAGCAAAATAGAATCCCTGCACCACCGTACAGCCCGCTTTCACTAGAAACTGGCACTGTTCTTGTGTCTCAACGCCTTCCGCCACCACTTCTAACCCCATGCCTTCTGCCATGGCCAAGACGGCTGTCACAATCGCAGCGTCCGCTGGGTCATTGGGCAGTTCGCGGATAAAGGCTCGGTCCAGCTTTATCTTGTCTACCGGCAAGCGTTTCAAATAACCCAGCGATGAGTAGCCGGTGCCAAAGTCATCAATGGCAATGGCATAGCCAAGCTCACGCAGTGCCTGCAGGCGCGGCCCCATATCGCCCGCACGCTCATCCAACAGCACCGATTCGGTCAGCTCCAGGCCAATTTGCGACGGTTTCAGCCTGTAGCGCTCCAAGCAGGTAGCCAACTGAGTTTCCAAATCGCCTTGGAAGAGCTGTAGCGCTGAAATATTGATCCATACGGTAACTTTGGGCATGCCACTATTTTGCCAGTGCGCCTGCTGGGCGCAGGCCTTCTCAATCACCCAGCTACCCAGCTCAGACATCAAGCCGTGACGCTCAGCCAAGGGAATAAAGTCTCCCGGTGAAATCATGCCATCCAGAGGATGACGCCAGCGCAGCAGCGCTTCCATCCCCATCAGTTCACCGCTACCGGGGTGGTGCTGGGTTTGATAGTGCAGTTCAAGCTGGTCACCGGAAATCAGCGCAGCACGCAGATCGCTGACCAGCGCCAACTGTGGGTTGTCCTGCTTATCCAGCGCCGGGCGAAAGCGCTGGCTGTGGTTACGGCCCAGGCGCTTTGCGCTGTAAAGGGCTGACTCTAAACGCTGGAACAGCACGCCAGAGTCTCGACCGTCTTCTGGCGCGCGACAGCTGCCGATGGTCAGCCCTAAGCGCAGCGAATGCTCATTGATCTCAAAAGGGCTGCACATATGATCGCGCAGCGTCACGATCCATTTATCATGATCATCAAATGTGGTGGTACGAATCACTAAAAACTCATCGCCGCCAAGACGCCCTACCACGCTGCCCGCCATATAGCTGGTCAGCCGCTGGGCAAAACGCGCCAGCAGGCGGTCGCCCTGCTCAACGCCGAGACTATCGTTGACTGACTTCAGGCCATCGATATCAATCAGCGCCATATCAAGGCTCTCTCCGGCCCGCAGGTGGCGTAGGCGAGAGGACATTAAGTCATGCAGACGGCGACGATTAGGCAGGCCAGTGAGCGGGTCTTCATAGCCAATGCGGCGTAAATCACGCTCGCGGGCTTTCTGGGCAGAAATATCGGTGAACAGACTAATAAAGTGGGTAATCTTGCCGCGCTTATCCGTCACCGCACGTACTTTGAGCCACTCGGGGTACTCATCGCCGTGTTTACGGCGGTTCCACATTTCCCCTTCCCACCGGCCTGTCGCTTTTAGTGTGCTCCAAAAGCTCTGATAAAACGCTTTGTCATGACGCTGAGCCGCGAGGGTTTCAAGTTTACGGCCAATCATCTCCTGGCTTTCATAGCCGGTAATGTCGGTAAACGCCGGATTAACGGTCAGCACCCGGTTGTGCACATCGCTAATCACCATGGCATCTCCCGCCAGGCCTATAGCGTCCTGAGCAAGACGCAACCGCAGGCGCTGCTGTCGCACCTGGTTCCAGGCGTCCCACAGGCCACAAGCGACAAGACTCGCTGCTAGCGTGCGCAGAGCAGCATCAGGAATCCACACACACGCGGGCAACGCCAACAGCGCCATCCACACCAGCGGACGATTAAGAGAAACAGGCAGCCACATGGCGGTTCTTGTTGTCCTATCAGC
Organism: Halomonas sp. SIMBA_159; assembly: GCF_046536035.1. Taxonomy (NCBI): domain Bacteria; kingdom Pseudomonadati; phylum Pseudomonadota; class Gammaproteobacteria; order Oceanospirillales; family Halomonadaceae; genus Halomonas; species Halomonas sp. SIMBA_159. The sequence goes on along the minus strand of NZ_JAWJBT010000011.1, from coordinate 68,755 downwards.
AGTCACTAACAAAAAATAATCGATGGCGACATCATGCCGCCTAACCAAAAACTTGGATAGAGCATATTACGTCAATAGGTCGTTTATTGTGCGAATTCGCCACGGCGAAGGCCACAAGAGTGTCATTTTTATCATCAGCCATGTCCTAAACAGCGTTAGAAAACGACGATAAAACGCCTGCGGCGTGCATTCAGAGGTTTCGGGAAGTAGACTAGGCGCAACAACCATCTTGATACTCGGAACGACTCAGTGACCAAGCAACATTCCTTTGATCGCGAAGAACTGCTGGCCTGCTCACGCGGCGAGCTATTCGGCCCCGGTAACGCTCAGTTGCCAGCTCCTAACATGCTCATGCTTGACCGCATCATGCACATTCATGAAGAAGGCGGTGAGCATGGCAAGGGCGAACTGATCGCCGAGCTGGATATTACGCCTGACCTCTGGTTCTTTGATTGCCACTTCCCCGGTGACCCGGTGATGCCTGGCTGTCTGGGCTTAGACGCCATGTGGCAGCTGGTTGGCTTCTATCTAGGCTGGCTTGGTCATCCTGGCCGTGGCCGTGCGCTAGGCTGCGGCGAAGTGAAGTTTAGCGGCCAAATTCTGCCAGACGCGAAGAAAGTGACGTATCGCATTAATGTGAAACGCATTATCACGCGTCGGCTTATCCTGGGCATTGCCGACGGTACGGTTTCCGTCGACGGACGCGACATCTATCAGGCTAATGACCTGCGCGTTGGCCTATTCACCTCCACTGCGAATTTCTAATAGGAGGCTCCCATGCGACGAGTGGTAGTCACCGGCCTTGGCATCGTGTCCTGTTTAGGCAACGACCAGCAACAGGTCCTAGACGCGCTCAAAAGCGGGCGTAGCGGTATTCGTTTTAAGGAAGAGTACGCCGAGCGCGGCTTCCGTAGCCATGTGGCGGGTAGCGTTGATATCGATCTCGATGCGCTGATCGACCGCAAACTGCGCCGCTTCATGGGCGACGCAGCGGCCTACGCCTATGTCTCGATGGCTCAGGCCATTGAAGACGCAGGCCTAACGGAAGAGCAAGTCTCTAACGTACGTACGGGGCTGATTGCAGGCTCGGGGGGCGCCTCTAGTGCCAACCAAGTCGAGGCTGCTGATCTGATGCGTGAAAAAGGTCTGCGCCGTGTAGGCCCCTACCGCGTTACCCGCACCATGGGCAGCACGGTATCCGCCTGCTTAGCAACGCCGTTTAAAATTAAAGGCGTTAACTACTCTATCTCTTCTGCCTGCGCGACCTCTGCTCACTGCATTGGCAGCGCCATGGAGCAAATACAGCTAGGCAAGCAAGATGTGGTGTTTGCAGGCGGTGGCGAAGAGGAGCACTGGACACTGTCGTGCTTGTTCGACGCCATGGGCGCGCTCTCGACCCACTACAACGACACGCCTGACAAAGCTTCTCGCCCCTACGACCAGGCACGCGACGGTTTTGTCATCGCTGGCGGCGGCGGCATGCTGGTACTTGAAGAGCTGGAGCATGCCAAAGCCCGCGGCGCGAAAATTTACGGCGAGCTAGTCGGCTATGGGGCCACGTCAGACGGTCACGATATGGTCGCTCCGTCCGGCGAAGGCGCCATGCGCTGTATGCAACAAGCCATGGCCACGGTGCAGGGCGATATCGACTATATCAACACCCACGGCACCTCCACCCCCGTTGGCGATGTGGCTGAGCTAAAGGCCATTCGTGGCGTGTTTGGTAACTCAACGCCCGCTATGAGCTCGACTAAGTCATTGACCGGCCACTCCCTGGGCGCAACGGGCGTACAGGAAGCCATTTACTCTCTGTTGATGATGCAGCACAACTTTGTAGCGGCGTCTGCCAACATTGAGCACTTGGATGAGCAGGCTGATGGCTTTGATATCGTGAGCCAGCGTCGTGATGACGTCACCCTTGATCGCGTACTGTCTAATAGCTTTGGCTTTGGCGGCACCAACGCCTGTTTGGTTTTCCAGCGCTACAACGGCTGAGTCAATCCATAGCGAGTATAGACAAGCAGCACATAAGAACGGCGCCTTTCGGCGCCGTTCTTGTATAGCGTCAGACATATAGCCGATTAGCGAGAGGTCGGCCTTGGAACGTCTGAAATCTCCTGCAGCTGCCACTCTATCCAGGCCTCTACATCTGCTAACACCTCATCGGGCATGCGTCCTACTGTTTCGATAGGCGCCCCGATACGCACCCGCAGCACCCCAGGACGCTTGACCCAATGCCGCCCCGGCCAGCGCTCGCCTGCGTTATGTGCCACCGGTAGTACGGGCACACCGGCTCGGCACGCCACCACGCTACCGCTTTTGTTGTAGCGCTTACGTACGCCAGGATCGACGCGGGTACCTTCAGGGAAGATAAGCACCGATAGCCCAGTGCCTAAACGCTCAACGCCTTGAGTGAGTACCTGCTTCATTGCCCGTGCGGGCTTAGAACGGTCTAGGCTTATCGGGCGAAGCAGGCGCAACCCCCAGCCGAAGATCGGAATCCGCAGCAGCTCTTGCTTTAGCACAGTGCAAACCGGCGGCTTCATTACCTGCAAAAACACGGTTTCCCATTCACACTGATGGTTTGCCTGAATCACACAGGGGCCGTCGGGGATATTCTCTCGGCCTTGAATGTCGTAGCGCACGCCACAGGCAATGCGAAACCACACCATGAGAAAATAGTTATAGAGGTTTAACAGTCGATAGCGTGCTGCCAACGGCAGAAACGGAGCGATGGGCAAAAACAGGACGCCAATAAGCAGCATGGCGAAAAAATAACCCATGTAAAACAGCAGGCTGCGAACCACATTGATCAAACTGACTCTCCTGTCCCAGCATCTACACGCTGCTGTTCACGAGTTAAACACCACGCATCCAGCATACGCCCCACTTCTAGCCGCCATGGTTTTTGGTGAACGCCAAAAATGTCCAACACCCGACGGCAGTTTAATACCCGGCGCAACTTCGCATCATGGTGATGATTCAAAGCGTGAACGTCGCCCAGGGTGATCTTTTCGCCGCGCCCTTCCAGGTGTGTTGCCAGCTGCGTACGCACCATAGAGGTAAAGGTGAACGCGCTAACCGGCTCGGTGCCCGCCAGATGGTACGCTCCCCAGGCATCTGCTCCGCACACCTGCTGCTGCAGCATGCCAATCAGCGCCATCGCCACCGAGTCTGCAGAGGTGGGGCAAAACACCACGTCTTCTGCGGCGCGTACGGCCTGGCCTGCGACAAAGCTATCGATCATCTCACTTAACCAAGCATGGCTGCCTTCCAGCGCAAACAGCGGGCCTAAGCGGACAATCAGGTGGCGATGATATTCGGCGCGAATGCGGTCACCGGTTTGCACCAGACGGCGCAAGCATTCATCGCGGGGCGCTGGCACCACATGCTCATCGATGGGGATATCAAACCCCTCTTCGTAGAGCTGATCAGACACGCACCACACCAACGCCACACCTTGGGTTTGGCAAGCATCCACACAGCGATCAACCGCATCCGCATGGGCTTTCACCTCGGCGGGCGTCATGCTGAGCGGGTGTGCCAGCGGTGGAATAATCACCGCATCGGGCGCTATCGCCTGCAACTGGCTCGGCGAAACAGCAAGGCCTTGCTCAATGACGAGTTCGGTATCCGTGCGCCGGCTCGCCTCCCGGGCGAGTGCTAAGCTTAAGCAGTGCCCGGCATCCAGTATCAGCAGCTTCAAGTCAGACCCTCTCCCTCAACCCAAAAACGTGGCGGCGACGGTGCTAGGCCGCGATAAACATGTGTGAAACACGCTTGAAAAGGTACCGATCAGAACGGGATCTCGTCGTCGAAATCGTCGAAATTGCCCGGATCCGGCGCACCGTAACTGCTATTTTGGTGATTGGGTGCAGGCTGCTGATGCTGAGGAGCCGGCGGCTGTTGCTGGGCAGGCTGAGCTCCGCGCTGAGGCGCGCCACCTTGGGGCGGGTAGCCGCCGCCACCTTGCTGGGGCGCGCCTTGGCCGTAGTTTTGCTGTGCAGGCGCTTGCTGGGCCGGCGGCTGCTGGGCATAGCCACCTTGAGGTGCACCGCCACCCTGGAAGTCTCCACTGCGACCGTCCAGCATCTGCATATCATTGGCGACAATTTCAGTGCTGTAACGATCTTGGCCATTCTGATCCTGCCACTTACGGGTCTGCAGGCGGCCTTCAATATAGACTTTGGAGCCTTTCTTCAGATACTGCTGAGCAATTTCTGCGGTTTTATTGAACAGCACAATGCGGTGCCATTCCGTGCGCTCCTGGCGCTGGCCGCTTTGACGATCCATCCAGGTGTCAGAGGTGGCCAGATTCAGGTTAGCCACGGCGGTACCGGAGGGAGTAAAGCGTACTTCTGGATCTTGGCCTAGGTTGCCAATCAAAATAACTTTGTTAATACCGCGCGCCATAAGGTCGCTCCTCGTCATCATTCATCGTATAGATTAGCGGTTCACTCACTCTCTTTAACAGCATAGAAGTCTGTTAAAGACTAGTCAGCGGTCAGTCTTAAGTTCGTGGCGGCGACATCAATCTCGCTAGCGCCGCTTGGTCCAGTGCCTCGCGGTTGACTTTCAAGTAAACCAAGCGCTCTTCGGGCACGACCATTACATCTTCCACGCCTACGACGTCGGCCAGATGCTCCATGAGTAAATTCATCGCATCAGGCTGGGTATCGTGCAGCGCCATCACTTCACTGGAGAGCGGTGGTGGAGACCGCATGCGCCACATGGCCATCCACCACCCCAGCGCCAGCACGGCGCAGCCTATAAATACGGCGTTTAGCCCCCAGAAATTGGCTAACAAGCCGCCCAGGGTGCCGCCCAAAAACGCGCCTAAAAACTGGCTGGTTGAGTACACCCCCATGGCGGTGCCTTTAGCACCCGCCGGGGCCAGCTTACTGAGCATGGAAGGCAGCGTCGCCTCCAGCAAATTAAATCCGGTAAAGAACACAAATAGCCATACAAACAGCCAGTGGCCCTGAGAAAGAGGCAGCCCGAGGCTGGCAAGGCTGAGCGCAATCGCGCCAATCGCCAGCAGGCACATGAGCTTCATACGCTGTCGCTTCTCGGCAACGATCACCAGCGGCACCATGGCCACAAAGGAGAGCGCCATAATGCCCAGGTAAGCCAAGCCATGGTACTCCACCGCCACGCCTGCATTGAGCAAACGGAAAGGAATGGCGACAAAAATAGCCATTAACACGAGGTGTAGCGCAAAGATCGACAGATCAAGCCGCCATAAATCGGGCCGCGTAATGACACTTTTAAACTGCTGCCGATCAAGCCCGACATCTCGGTGCCGTAACCGACGCGGCGCAGGCGGCACCCAGCGCCACAGTACAAGCAGCCCCACCAAGGTCAACAGCGCCGTAAACCAGAACACGCCAGAAAGCCCCGCCCAGGCCGCCAGCCAAGGGCCCAGCACCATCGCAATCGCAAACGAGACGCCAATCGACAGACCAATGGTCGCCATGGCAGCCGTACGTACTTGCTCGCGGGTTTGGTCCGCCAGCAGTGCCATGATGGCCGCCGCTACCGCACCGCCGCCCTGGAGGGCGCGTCCAAAAATAACCCCACCAATGGTGTCTGCCATGGCCGCCACCACACTCCCTGCGGCAAAAATCAGCAGCCCCATCGCAATCACACGCTTACGCCCAATGCGATCAGACAGCAGGCCGAACGGAATCTGCAGCATCGCTTGGGTTAAGCCATACACTCCTAACGCCACCCCTATTAATAGCGGTGTAGCCCCTGCCAAGGTGTCAGCGTAAAGCGCGAGCACCGGCAGAACCATGAACAGCCCCAGCATACGAGACGCATAAAGGCCGGCCAAGCCGCTGATTGCACGGCGTTCAGCGGCCAGCAGCAGTGCAGAAACCTTGCGCATAATGCCCTTGTGTATGGTGGATGGGCCGGAACGGCCTGAGATAACCGCCCATTCTAGCGCTTTGTCACCACGCTGGAAACGCCAAGCGCAGCGTGGAAAGCTGAGACAGTTTTGCCGGGAGCGGGAGTGCAAACGTATAATCCCTCTTTTACCGCGCGATTCGAGGTGTTGATGGACAGCATTCTGGTCAGGGGTGCCCGCACCCACAACCTCAAGCAGATCGATGTGGAACTGCCCCGTGACAAGCTGATTGTAATTACCGGGCTGTCTGGCTCCGGCAAGTCATCGCTGGCGTTTGACACGCTCTACGCCGAGGGGCAACGCCGCTATGTGGAGTCGCTCTCTACCTATGCGCGCCAGTTCCTATCCATGATGGAGAAGCCCGATGTGGATCACATCGAAGGGCTCTCTCCCGCTATCTCCATCGAGCAGAAGTCCACCTCTCACAACCCGCGCTCAACGGTGGGCACGATTACCGAGATTTATGACTACCTGCGCCTGCTGTTTGCCCGCGCAGGCACGCCCCGCTGCCCGGAACACGGCGAAGACCTGGAAGCGCAGACTATTTCGCAGATGGTCGATCAGGTGATGAACCTTGCCGAGGGCACTAAGCTGATGCTGCTGGCCCCGGTGGTAAAAGGCCGTAAAGGGGAGCATTTACAGCTGCTGAGCGAGCTGCGCGCCCAAGGCTTTGTGCGAGTACTGATTGATGGTCAAGTGCTTGAGTTAGACGATATTGCACCGCTGGATAAGCGTAAGAAGCACGATATCAGCGTGGTAGTGGACCGCTTCAAAGTGCGTGACGATATTGCCCAGCGGCTGGCAGAGTCGTTTGAGACCGCGCTGAATCTGGCCGACGGCACCGCCATGATTCACTTTATGGAGGGTGAGCAGGAAGACCTCGCCTTTTCATCGCGCTTTGCCTGCCCAGTATGCGGCTACTCGCTCTCGGAGCTTGAGCCACGCATGTTCTCTTTTAACAACCCTGCAGGCGCCTGCCCTACCTGCGATGGCCTCGGTGTTCAGCAATACTTCGATCCCGACAAGCTGATTAGCCACCCAGAACTATCCCTCGCGGAAGGCGTCATTAAAGGCTGGGATCGGCGCAACATTTACTACTTCACCCAGCTGCAGGCGCTTGCCAAGCACTATCGATTTGAGCTGGAGACACCCTGGCTTGAGCTGGCTCGCCACGAGCGCGAGATCATCCTCAACGGCAGCGGCAACGAGCAAATTCCGTTTGTTTACGTAGGCGATCGCGGTCGCAAAGTCACCCGGGAGCACGCCTTTGAAGGCGTGCTGCCCAATATGCAGCGCCGCTACCGGGAAACCGAATCCAATATGGTGCGCGACGATCTCGCCAAATATATTGCGGTTCAGCCTTGCACCACGTGCAGCGGCTCACGGCTGCGTAAAGAGTCACGCCATGTTTATGTGGATGACCGTAACATTGCCGATATGGTCCGCCTTCCGATAGGCGAAGCACAGCGCTACTTTGCAGAGCTGGCACTGCCGGGCCGTAAAGGTGAAATTGCCGACAAGATCGTCAATGAGATCCATGCCCGCCTGGAGTTCTTGGTCAACGTGGGCCTAGACTACCTGAACCTAGAGCGCAGCGCCGATACGCTATCCGGCGGTGAGGCGCAGCGTATTCGTCTCGCCAGCCAAATTGGCGCCGGGTTGGTGGGGGTGATGTACATCTTGGACGAGCCCTCCATCGGCTTGCACCAGCGGGACAACGACCGCTTGTTGAAAACCCTGGAGCGCCTGCGCGACCTGGGCAACACCGTGATTGTAGTGGAGCACGACGAAGACGCGATTCGCGCCGCGGACCACGTGCTGGATATCGGCCCCGGCGCGGGGGTTCATGGCGGTGAAATCGTCGCTCAGGGCACGCCCCAGCAAGTGATGGATAACCCCAACTCGCTCACCGGCCAGTACCTTTCCGGCACCCGAGAAATTGCCGTACCGCCCTACCGCATTCCCGGCAATCCGGAAAAGCAGCTGGTGGTGCGCGGTGCGACAGGCAACAACCTGCAGAACGTTACACTTAGCCTACCGCTGGGGCTGTTTATTGCCGTCACCGGCGTATCTGGCTCGGGTAAATCGACGCTGATTAACGGCACGCTGATGCCGATTGCCGCCCGTGAGCTGAACCGTGCTACCACGCTCACCCCGGCACCCTATGAAAAGGTAGAGGGCCTTGATCAGCTCGATAAAGTGATTGATATCGACCAGAGCCCCATTGGCCGTACGCCGCGCTCCAATCCGGCCACTTATACCGGCATTTTCACCCCGATCCGTGAGCTGTTTGCGGGCACCCAAGAAGCGCGCTCACGGGGCTATAAGCCGGGCCGTTTCAGCTTTAACGTGAAAGGCGGCCGCTGTGAGGCGTGTCAGGGCGAGGGTATGATCAAGGTAGAGATGCACTTTCTGCCGGATATCTACGTACCTTGCGATGTGTGTAAGGGCAAACGCTACAATCGTGAAACATTAGATATTCACTATAAAGGCAAGACTATCCACGAAGTGCTGGAAATGACCGTGGAAGACGCGCTGGCGTTCTTTAGCCCGGTGCCGGCCATTGCCCGCCGCCTGCAAACGCTGATGGATGTAGGGCTGTCTTATATTCGCCTGGGGCAAAGCGCCACGACGCTGTCGGGTGGTGAAGCTCAGCGGGTAAAACTGGCCCGTGAGCTTGCCAAACGCGATACCGGCAAAACGCTGTATATTCTCGACGAGCCTACCACCGGCTTGCACTTTGAGGATATTCGCCAGCTGCTGACAGTGCTCCACCGCCTGCGCGACCACGGCAATACCATCGTGGTGATTGAGCACAACCTGGATGTCATCAAAACAGCCGACTGGCTCATTGATCTTGGACCAGAAGGGGGCTCTGGCGGCGGGCAAATTATTGCTGAAGGCACGCCAGAGCAGATCGCTAAGCAGAGCGTTTCACATACCGGACGCTTTCTGGCTCCCCTCCTTGAGCGGGGTAACCGCGCGACCTCTAAGGCTTAACCCCTGGTTTCCCGGCACGCCAGTGCCGGGAACATGAAAAGAGTAAGCGAGGCCCGGCATCCCTGCTTATAGTAGGTAGCAGTGACGTTTAACAATGGTGAATACCGTTGAGGAGAAGGACGCTGTGGAACAGGACAAGAGCTGCATTATTCGCCACTTTAGCCACTACTGCACGCTGACGGACGATGAAAAACAGCTGCTCAGCTCGCTAGAGGAGAGCCCCACCGAGATTAAATCAGGCTCGCTCCTATGGGAGATGGGCTCGCCCGCCAACGAGTTTTGCACGCTGCGCAGCGGCTGGGCTTACTCCTACCGCCACCTTGAAAACGGTGACCGGCAGATTCTAGAAGTGTTTCTTCCTGGCGATATCATTGGCCTAAGGGAGTTTGCTTTTTCTCAGCGACTTGAAAATGTGCGCATGATTACCGATGGGGTAGTCTGTCACTTTCCCCATAAGCGCATGCTGGAGCTATTTCGCCAGTCGCTGCCGCTCACATCGGTCATGTTTGCGATCGGCAGCCGCCAGCAGGCACTGCTCACCGAGCGCTTGGTCAATTTGGCACGGCGCAGCGCCCGGCAAAAAATGGCGCACTTTCTCCATGAAATGTACCTACGCCTGCGCCAAACCAACGACGACATTAGCGGGCAGTTCCGCCTGCCGCTTTCCCAAGAGCAACTGGCGGATATCTTAGGCCTAAGCCCTGTGCATGTGAGCCGCACCTTTAGCGCGCTCAGCGAAGATGGATTAGTCTTCCGTGACCGCCACCATCTCTCTATCCCAGACCTTGAGGCGCTGGCCACGGAAGGGGAATTTGACGACTGCTACCTGACCGATAACGTCAGGCCGCTACTCAACGACTGATGCTCGCCCCTAGCCACATTTTGACCAGCCGCACCCGGCATAACAGGTCGGGCAGCCATCCATCATGATCAAATCCCCCCGGCACTCTGGGCAAGTGCCTACCGTGGCGGGGCCACTGCTTGTTTCACCCAACGCGGCAGATGCCGTGTTGGCAGCGTCTTCAGCCACTGGAGGCTCCTCCGGCTGCCAAGCATGACCATGCTGCATACGATGCGCATAGCGAGCAACCAGCGTTTCCACCGGCACTTGGTTACCCTCCTGGTCTAAAAAACCACGACGATAAAGAATCTGCTGGATCGACCAAGCAATCGCCGCCACTTCAGAATCGTGAAACATGGGCTTATTCCAGCGATTCATGCCGCAACGTACTAAGCCTTTATCCCACGCTACCTTACGTAAATCGGCCACGGCCTGAGTGACATAGCCACCGCGTGCCGCCAACGACAGGCTGCGCATAGTGGCGGTAATCCACTGGTGCTCGCTGGAGAGCTGGCCGGAGGGGAAGAAAAACTCCACCGGGCGCTCAATCACCACTCGCTGGCCGCCAATGACACCTTCCACGGGCATAAACGAGACCAGCAGGTAGACTTTTTTGCGCCCTTCAGCCCCGACATAGGAAATTTTTTCCGACACCGCCTCCAGAGTGCCTTCCGGGCGCGACGGTATGCGTACCGTCAGCGGGTCCTCTTCCTGAAGCTCTAGAGCAGGGGCTGGCTGCCCTTGCTGTTTGATCCGGTAACCGACAATTTTCGAGGTAATTTCTACCGCCATAACGTTCTCTCCCAGGTCTTTAGACAGTTCATCAAGCCAGCGCTTGGGTTTACCACTTGCCGTAGGTGCCCTCTTTCAAGGCATCAAACAGGTTGGCGGCATTGTGCTCTTCACCGTCGTAAAGCACCTTTTCATCACCGGTTAGCTCAAGGGTTTCACCGTTTTCAAGCTCAAAGACGTAGGTGGTGTTTTTCAGGTCATCCTCACGCACCAGCACGCCCTGGAAGGCCTCTGGATTGAAACGGAAGGTAGTGCAGCCTTTTAAACGGCTCTCGTATGCCTGCAAGTAGAGGTCTTGGAACTGCTCGAACGGGAAATCGGTCGGCACGTTCACCGTTTTAGAGATCGCGGAGTCCACCCATTGCTGAGCTGCCGCCTGCACCGCTACGTGTTGCTCAGGAGCCACAGAGTCAGCGGTAATAAAGTAATCCGGCAGGTCGCTTTCTACCGCATTCGCCGCGATAAAGTGGCGATAAGCGGCGAGTTCAAACGACACCACCTCCACCTGCTCTTTAGTTTTCTTGCCCGATTGGATGATATTGCGGAAGTAGCGATGTGAGAATGACGGTTCAATGCCATTGGAGGCGTTATTACCCATGGAAAGCGATATGGTACCCGTGGGTGCAATCGAACTGTGGTGGGTAAAGCGTGCGCCGTGTTCAGCAAGCTGTGCCACCAGCTCCGGCTCAAGCTCAGCCACTTTCGCCATGTATTGGCTGTAGCGGGCGTGAAGAATGCGGCCCGGCACTTTGTCGCCCACTTCATAGCCGTCGCTGGCGAGCTGAGGGCGCTCACGCATCATTTTGGGCGTAATGGTGTGCTCCTCTTCAAGCACAGGCGCCATCCCCTTCTCTTTTGAAAGCTCCAACGCCTGCTTCCACCCTTCCAGGGCCAAATGACGACTGACTTCTTCAGTGAACGTCAGCGACGCCTGGGAGCCGTAAGGAATTTTCAGCATGGTGAGCGTCGAACCCAGCCCCAAAAAGCCCATGCCGTGGCGGCGTTTGGCTTCAATTTCACGCTGCTGCTGGGGGAGCGGCAGGCCCGCAATTTCCACCACGTTGTCGAGCATGCGGGTGAAAATTGCTACAACTTTGCGGTAGCGCTCCCAGTCGAAGCGCGGCTCGGCGCTAAACGGCTCGATCACAAACTTCGTCAGGTTGATAGACCCTAACAGGCACGCGCCTTCCGGCGGCAGCGGCTGCTCGCCGCAGGGGTTAGTGGCGCGGATATCCTCGCAGAACCAGTTGTTGTTCATGCGATTAACCTGGTCAATCAGAATAAAGCCCGGCTCGGCGTAGTCGTAGGTAGAGGCCATGATCGTATCCCACAGCTCACGGGCCTTAATCACCTCGACAATCCGACAGGCCACGCGCCCTTCGACGTCCACCGTGTAGCCCTCTTCTACCACCGGCCAGTCGCGGTAAATCACATCCTCGGCGCTCACATCCTCTTTCTCACCAGGATGCAGTGGGAAGGCCAGCGGCCAATCGGTATTGTTTTTCACCGCCTCCATAAACTCGTCGGTGATGAGTAGGCTCAGGTTGAACTGACGCAGCCGCCCGGCTTCGCGCTTGGCTTGGATGAACTCCCGCACATCAGGATGGCCCACATCGAAGGTGCCCATTTGAGCACCGCGACGGCCTCCGGCAGACGCCACGGTAAAACACATCTTGTCGTAGATATCCATAAACGCCAGCGGGCCATTGGTGCCTGCTCCTGCGCCAAATACAAAGGCACCTTTATGGCGCAGGGTCGAGAAGTCGTAGCCAATCCCGGCACCCGACTTCAGCGTCATACCCGCATCGACCACAGAGTCGAGGATATCGCGCATGGAGTCGCGGATAGTGCGCGAAACGGTGCAGTTAATCAGGCTGACGGCTGGCTTATAGGCATCAGCACCGGCATTGGACAAAATCCGCCCAGCGGGGATAGCACCATTTTCCAGCGCCCAGCGAAACTTAGGCAGCCATTCATCGGCTTTTGTACCCTCCACGGCGGCTAAGGCACGGGCGACGCGCTCAAAGGTCGCCCCAATATCGTGATCCACCGGTTGGCCATGGCGATCTTTTAAGCGGTATTTTGCATCCCAGATATCCCTGGACGGTGCCTGCATAGGGACCTCATCGGATGTTTTTATCGCCTTGGCTGCGGTGTTCATGACAAACAACTCCTTCACTAGGGATCAGTAGCGCTTGAAAACGGGCCGATTATACGGCGCATCGCAAGGGAGTATAGCCCCGACTTTCTACTACATGGGCTGCTTTTTGAAAGTAAAAACACTAGATATAGGAAAATCAGCATCTTACCCTTTTGCTTATTCCCAACACGCTATAGGCTTAGGGTTTTCGATGACGATACGACCTATGAGCCGCACTAGCCCACGCCCGTTCGCCCCCTTTGCCGTTACCGCCCTGCTGCTTGCTAGCCCGGGACTGACGCAAGCAGCGTCCTTTAATGTGACGTCCACCGATACCCATGAGCACTGGCAGTCGATGGCGCTCAGCCTTGGCGACGAACGCCACTTTCGCGCAGTGGAGACCCACAGCTACTCTGACGCCACGCTGAGCTTGAACGCCACTCAGGGAGTATGTGATTTACCGTGGTTGGAAATGCGCGTCACGCTTGAGCAGCAGCAGGGCGAGAGCCGTGCGGTGAATCTGGTGCCTACTCGGCTGCGAATTGATGAACAGCCGATTATCGACACCATGGCAGAGTTCATTACTGAGCGAGGTGATGATGGCTTCTACGCGCATTTCTACTTAAGCGATATGGAACAGCTGATCGAGGAGATGCAGTCGGGGGAACAGCTCTTTCTTGGCTTTGATCAAAACGAGCAGGAGCCGTGGTACATGACCTTCAGCTTGGAGGGGGCTGGCGACGCCATTACACGCATGCAAGCACTGTGCAGCGGCACGGCCGCCGAGGCGGCCAGCACGCCTTAAAGGACACCCTCTGCGGCAATTTCTACCCGGTTTCGCCCGCTACGCTTGGCCCGGTACATGGCAACGTCCGCACGAGCCATTAGCGTCTTGCAGCTGTCACCTGGTTGCCAGATAGCGACCCCGATACTCACCGTGATCGGCTGATCAAGGCCGTTCACATGCAGGGTCGCCACCAGGCTACGTAAGCGCTCCGCAAGCCCTACAGCGGCTTCCATATCAGAGTGCGTTGCCAATACCACGAACTCCTCGCCGCCCCAGCGGCCCAGGTGGTCGCAGCCACGCAGCGATGTCTCGACTAAGCGGGCCAGCGATACCAGCACGTCATCGCCCACGCTATGCCCGTGGGTATCGTTAATCTGTTTGAAGTGATCCACATCAAACAGCAGCAGCGCAAAGGCAGCGCCATAGCGCTTAGCAGCGACTAACTCCGCATCAATCGCCTGCTCAATGCGGTAGCGGTTCCATACTTGGGTCAGTGGATCAAAGTGCGCCAGCTGCTCTAGGCGCTGGTTAGCATCCGCAAGAGCCTTGCGCTCCCGCTCCAGATGCATATTAAGCGTGCTGATTTCGTAGGCTGAAATGGCCAGGGTCAGATCCTCCCCCAGGTCCATCACCGCGAGCCGTTCGACCCGCTGCCACGCTTCGCTTTTGCCGACCACCTCTTCGCACCAAGCGGCAGACGGCGACACCATAACAGAAGGCAGCGGAGCAGACGTGGGCTGCATCGCCCAGTACAGGGTTTCTACCTGTTCAGGACGAAAGAACATCAGCCAGCCACGCTGGGCAGGGTTCATCGGCAGCGGTACGGCCAGAATACCGCACTGATCTGGCATACTCAGCGATGCCGTGAGGGGGTCGCTGGCCACACCACGGGTACACCACGGGCCACTATGCCGATGGGCTTTTTCAAGCCGTTTTACAAATTGGCAAACAACGGGGGAAGTGGGCGTGTTGCCACTGGCAGAGACGCTGCCCTGCAGCCACAGCGCTACGCCGTGGGCACGAAAAAGCGCGCACCACGTCTCGGCTTGCTCGTTCAGAAGATGGGCGGGGCTTTGCGGCTCGGTACGTGCATTGGCAGAGAGCACCAAGCTATCTTGCACCCGCTGCAAGTAGCGCGCTTCCTGCCGTGCCCGCAGTAGCAACAGCCGCTGAGTCGCCATCTGTACTAGCGTGCGTACCGCATCACGCACAGGCGGCGCGACCGGATGAGGCGAGGCAGAGTGGCAAAATAGCAGCCCCCAAAGCCCGGTATCCCCCTGCATGGCAATACTAAACGCACCGCGCACACCTAGCCGCTGCAGATAACGCTGCCGTGCCGGTGCTGGGGCACGTAAAAAGCAGTGACGTAGGTCGACCTCCACCCCCGGCCTGTACATCAGCGGTTTTTCAGCAGGCGCATTCACGTCATAAATCAGCCGTACGGGATGGCGCTCATAGGCGCGCCGCAGGGTGACGGGGAAATCGCTAGCGGGAAAACGCTGGCCTAACAGCGCTGGCAGGTGCCCACCTTGCGCTTCTGCCACAATTAAGCCGTGCCAATCACTATCAAAATGACACACCGAAACACGGTCGTGCCCCGTCAGCGCCTGAACTGCCGTTACCAGATAGTCCAGCAGCTCTTCTTGATGGGTCGCTTCTGCTAAGCGCATGAGCCGCTCGTTGACCGTCCCCAGCAAGCGTCGCTTACCCAGCGGATTGAGCGGCTCAATCTCAACGATGACATGACGCTCATTGCGGTACGCGTGTAGCTGAAAACGTGTCAGCGTGTGGGGAAGACTAAAGGCCAGCGGGCTGGCTAGCCGCTGCTGACCTTGCAGCTCATGACGTAACCGCTGGATTAAGCGCTTGCCCAACACACTGCCCGGCGTGAGCGAGTGGCCATCGGTATCCGCCATGCCCAGCAGTTTGGTCAGATGGGGACTGGCCGCTTGAATATGCCTACTCTCGGCATCGAGCGCCATAACGGCGCCAAACGATTGAAGTAGCGAGTGGTGCTTCGACACGAAGGTAGCCTCGAGATATGTCTTTACCCCTCGACCTGCTGCCGTAGCAACAGTTCAACGCGCCGGTTGGCTGCTCGCCCTTCCGAGGTAGCGTTACTTTCCATGGGTTGGGTGTCGGCATAGCCAACCGCCCGCATACGTGAAATGGCAATGCCTTGCCGCTCTAATTGGCGCACGACCGCAATGGCACGCCCTACCGAGAGTTCCCAGTTCGATGGAAACCGTGCCGTCGCAATGGGCATATTATCGGTATGGCCTTCAACGGAAATTTGGCCATCAAAGGTCTCTAGTACTGAGGAGAGTCGTTCTAACACAACTTGCCCCTGGGGCGTTAGCACATCGTTCCCGCTGGGAAACAAAAGGCTATCATCGATGCGCAGCGTCACGCCCTCTTGCCCCTGGGAGACGCTGACACCGGGGATATCCAGCCTCGCCATGTGCGGCTGCAAGCCATCGTGACGGGGGTGAATACCGGTCGCTAAGCTGGCCAGTGGCAATGAGGTTGCCGCGCTGGCCACTCCCATCGCGTCGCTGGCACGGCCTTCACCATCGCCTGAGGGGGTCAGCGCTAACAGCAGCACAAACAGCGTAATCAGCAGTGTGAGGACATCCAAGTAGCTGGTTAACCAGCTTTCATCGCTCTCGATGGCGGCAGCGGGCAGCTCGAGGGCATGACGTGAATCCCGATCCAGCATGGCGCTACCCTTTTAGTGCAGAGCCAACATCAGGCCGCGGCTTCACGCGGTCATCGCGAATTTCATCGTGATAGTTGGCCACAAAGGAGTTCAGCGTCTCTTCAATAAACGAGGGCAGACGGCGCTTGGTAATTAGTGAGATGCCTTCGAGCACCATGTTCATGGTAATCAGTCGCTCTTCGGTACGCCGCTCCAGCTTGACCGCAATCGGCTTAAAGACCAGATTAGCCAGCAAAATGCCGTAGAACGTGGTCAAGAGCGCCACCGCCATTCGCGGCCCGATCACCTGCAGGTCGCCTGCATCCATCACTTCCAACATGTTGACGAGCCCCACAAGCGTGCCAATCATGCCAAAGGCCGGCGCATAGGTTGCCATGGTGCGAAAAATCTGTGCTTCCGCATGCTCGCGGGCTTTCAGTCGCGCAATGCGCCAGCGCAGCATGTCAAAAATTTCATCCTCTTTGGTGTTGGCGATCACCAATTGGATACCGGTGCGCAAAAACGGATTGCGGGTATGCTCAAGCTCGCGCTCGACCGCACGTACATCGCCTTTGAACCACAGCCGAGACATGGAGACCAGCTCGTTGATGTCGTCACGTACGTAGGTGTTTTCGCGGCGAAACACCAACCCCACCAAACGTACAACGCGCAGCACTTCTTTAAGCGGATAGCTGATAAATGTCGCCGCGAGGGTGCCCGTGATGACGATGGCGAGCCCGGGTAAATTAATAAAGCTTTCGGGCGACTCAGCGGTAAAGAACAGCACGCTTACCAGCAGCAACATGCTGGCGAAGATACCGATCAGCGTAGATGGGTTCATCAACGGCTCCTTGCCGGTTGTGGATAGTTAATCAACGGATTAATCGTGTTCATGCAAACGGGCACGCAGACGGCTAACGGCCTGGCTGTGCAGTTGAGATACCCGTGACTCGGTGACGCCTAACACAGCACCTACTTCTTTTAAGTTCATCTCTTCTTGGTAATACAAGGCCATGAGCAACTTTTCACGCTCGGGCAGTGCCTCAATGGCTTCGATCAACGTTTGCCGCTGCTGGGCATCCAGTAGCTGGTCAAAGAGGCGATTACCCGCGTCTTCTCCAGCGGGCTCACCACCATCAGCCACCAGCTCTTCAAACGGCAACAGCTGGCCGCTGTTGGTATCGTTAAGCAACTGCTGATACTCATTCAGCGGCATTTCCAACTCACGTGCTACCTCGCCCTCTTCTGGCGGGCGCCCGAATCGTTGCTCCAAACGCCGTACCGCATCATCCACCGCCCGTGCGGAGCGACGCACGCTGCGGGGTAACCAGTCACGGGTACGCAGCTCATCCATCATGGCGCCACGAATCCGCTGACTCGCAAAGGTGGCAAACGTTGCGCCCTGAGCGGCATCAAAGCGGCCAAGCGCTTCCAGCAGCCCCACCATTCCTGCCTGGATCAGATCATCAAGTTCAATACTCGCGGGCAACCTTACCTGCAGCGTTAAGGCCTGACGTCTCACCAGTGGCATGTATTGCGTTAACAGCTCACTCTGTTTGATCCTGCCTTGTGCTGTATACATCCTCGTGCCTCGCGGCTAAACGACCTTTACTGATAGTTCACTATCACCTGTAACCCCTGTACGCGCACCGGGCGTTGGCCAGGCGACAGCGCAAACCGAAAGTGCAGCGGCGCGTTCGCCAACATTCCTTCCAGGGCCGTGGTACTTCCACGCATCCCCGACAGTGCCACACAGCGCTCAGGATGACACAGCCATGCGTTGACGGGGGTGCTGGGCGGTGACTCAAAACGCCATTGAATTCGCGATAGCGTCGCATGATTAAGCGCAACGCCGGCGGGTGGCGAGATCGCCTGGCTGTTGCTGGTACGGTCACTCATTGCCACCATGACTCCTGGTACTTGGCTACTCCAACTGCCTGGAGCCGCCTGTACGCCAAGCGCTGTCATGGCAATACTCAGCGCGAAAGTGACGCGAGCCGCCCTTTTTACTGTCAGCAACTTTACGATTTTTATCAACGTCTGTAAGGCAAACGGCATCATACGTTGGTACCTATGTGCATTATTCTCCCTTGCTGACAGCTAAGCACCGATAGCTAGCGCGCCAGCAGCAGGAGCTCAATGTCTAAATAGTGGCCGGCGGCATCGCGCAAGTTCTCGAGCAGACCCTGACGCGGTAGATGTGGCTCGTGTAGGGCCAGCAGCCGTTTAGGGCCGCCGTTTTCTTTCACTTGGCGCAGTACGCGATACATGGTGGCAAAGGCATCGGCATCGCTACTAACCCACAGCGCCCAACGGGCATGCTTTTTCGCCAGCGTGGCCAGCGAAGGCGTGTCTGCAATGACGACCTGAATTTTCCAATCCTGAGGGTCTCCGGCCCACTGGCGACCCAATGCAGACCACTGCCCCAAGCGCCCGCGCACTTTATCCTCCTGGGCAGTCCCCGTATGAGGCAGCCCAACCACCACCAGCGGCGTTTGTGGACGCGGTGGTGTCACTGTGGCGGGCTCAGCGGCGGACGCAACCGTCGGTGCCATCGCTTCTTGCGTATACGCCGCCGCGTCATCCGCAGTGACAGCGGCAGCCGGGGCTACCTCGTCACTAGCTGCGTCTTGGCCGCCTTCATCTGTATCCCGCTGCTGGCGCTGTAAATCGGCCCATTTACGCAGGCCCGCCGCCTGATCCTGGCCACTCATATCACGCCCTCGCGGCTAACGCTGCCTAACTGGCGAATGGCATCGCGGGCCATCAGCACATGCACCAAGGCATCAAGCAGCGCTGTATCACGCCGTTTACGCGGAGTGCCCAGCAGGCGCAACAGATCTGCCCGCAGCGCTTGCGCTGTTTCATCATCGGCAGTATCTAAATGCCCGGCCACCGCGGCTGCGCCGCTGGCCATCAAAAGGCGCAGCTCGCTACTGACATCGCCACCGTCGGCCTCTTTTAGCTGTTGCCAAGCGCGCTTGGTTAACGCTGACAGCCCGTCACTCTGTAACTGCGTCACTAGCAGCGTTATGACATCGCTGCCTAGGCGGGCGGGCGTCAGCCAGTAGCGGCGCACTACCCGTTTCGACGTTTCGGGGTCAAGAACATCACCCACCCAGGCCAGTACCGCGTTACCCGAGGTGTCCTGGGCTTCAACGTAGGCCGTGGATAGCTGCACGCTCTGACCACGAAAGCGCACTTTAACGCTATGGGTCAACGTGCTTTCTTGAAACAGCGTGCGCAAGGTATGACGCTCGCCTTGACAGTGTACGCGCTGGCTGGCGGACACCGCGCTGACCCAGGTCAGGTGTTGATCCGTTAACCAGGAAACCGCGTCAGGTTCAGGCAGCGCGGGCAGTAAATGCACGGCGATATCCGCCGAGCAGCGCGCTAAGCGTGGCTGCCATCCTGCTGGCTGGCGATGCTGCAAACGCGTCAGCGCCAGCCACGCGCCCTGGTCATTGAGTGCAACATCTGGCATTGACCAATCGCAGCCGCGTTCATTGCGCCGGGGCGACCACACCATGCCCATCGCGTCATGGGTGGCGTCAGCTCCGGTTAACAGCTCATCAAGGCGCTGATCTTGAACAACGCTGGGTAACGCGGCGATATCCCAAGCGGCTTCTAAACGGTAAAAATCAGCAACCCGCTGACGTAGACGAGTTAACACAGACGAGAGCCTGCGCCCTTGGCCTAAGACATCTCGTGACCAGCGTGGCAAACTCACCGGCGCAGGGACAGGGCGCTCACTGCTTGAAGCACTTGCCGAGAGCGACTGATCAATCAACGCCTGCGGCGTAGCAACCGCCATATCTTCCGGCACCTGTTGTCCATAGGAGCCAAACAGCACACGCATGCCGTGGCGCATGACAATATCCAGTACAGGGGCAAGCCGCCCGGCTTCATCCTGTTTGGTAATAATGCAGTCATCTAGCTCTGCGCCAGCGGCACGGGCCGCTTGGCGGTAGCGCAGCACCACCTCTTCGAGCGTTTCCGGCTGGCTGGCGGCGTTGAGTAGCAGCACCAAACGCACGGTTGACTGGCCGCCCTGCAAATGGGCGATTTGTTCAATCACCCGCTGATCCCGCTGGCTCATGCCCACAGTATCAATGATGACCCACTGTTTACCCTGCAGCCGACCCACCAGCTCATCAACGGGCTGCTCGATATCCAGCGCGTACATAGGTGTATCCAGCAGACGTGCGTAAATACGCAGCTGCTCATGGGCACCAATCCGGAAGCTATCGGTCGTCACCAGCGCCACCGGGCGCGTGCCGTGGCGCATGACAAAGCGTGCGGCTAGCTTGGCCGTCGTGGTGGTTTTCCCCACGCCGGTAGGCCCCACCAGCGCCACGATGCCCGTTTGATCAAAGAAGCTATCTTCGTGCTGTAGCACCTTCAAACGCGCCATCAGCTGTTCGCGCAGCCACGTCATCGCAGCGTCACTCTTCCCTTCCAGCGTCATTAGCGAATCGGGTAGCGCTTCTAAGACTTCGCTGCCTAGCTCCGCGCTAAAACCGACCCGTGCCAGCAGTTGCTGACAATACTCATAGGTGGTTTGGGTGCCGCGCTGGGGCTCAGCGACGGGCTGTCGGCGAGAGAGCAGTTCGCGCATATCCTGCATTTCCCGCAGCAGTCGCTCGCTCATGGCTTCTAAAGGGTCAGGCTGTTTAGGAAGCGCAAACGCAGGCGCTGAGACAGGCGTCTCGCTAGGTGGCTCGACCGGCACCGGCGCTGTGGGCGATGGATCGAATTGATCGACGGCATCGTCAGCCATGGCGAGAATTTCTACGCCGCCTTCGGTGCGGCGGTTGGCAACGATCAGTGCATCGTCACCCAACACTTCGCGCACTTGGCGCATTACGTCGCGGCTATTTGCTCCGACAAAACGTCTAACGCTCATGTTTCACCTGTTACCAAAACGTGTGAGGCGGCAACCCTGGGCGGCAAGGACATTAACGGCCACCCACCAGCGTCGTTACGCGCAGGGTGCGATCATCCGGAATTTCCGCCTGAGACATCACTACCAGATGGCGCATACGCCTGCGCAAGAAGCGCGACAGCACGGCCCGCAGCGAGTGCTGAACAACCAGTACCGGCGCTTCACCACTGCCTTCATGTTTCTCTAGCGCTTGCTGCGCCTGGGTCATCAGGGTATCCGCAAGGCCAGGCTCCATCGCACCATTGCCGTTCATGGCTTGCATCAACACCTGTTCAAGCTGCGCATCGAGCCCCATAACGTGCAGGGTATCTTGGCCTGCAAACCACTGCTGAGTAATAGCGCGCCCCAACGCAATGCGCACCAGCGCCGTTAGCTCGTTGGGGTCTTTCTGCTGGCCGGCATACTCGGCTAGGGTGTCTAGCACGCTGCGCATATCGCGGATCGACACATCTTCGTCGAGCAGGTTTTGTAAAATACGCTGCAGTACAGTGAGGGAAATCGCTTTGGGCACCACTTCTTCGACCAGCGTCTTTTGATCGTCGCCCAGCTTGTCCAGCAGTTTCTGCACTTCCTGCCGTCCCAGCATTTCAGGCGAGTGGCGATGCAGTAAATGGTTTAGGTGGGTCGCAATCACCGTACTCGCATCGACGACCGTATAGCCATAGACCTGGGCGTGTTCCCGCTGATTAGAATCAATCCACACTGCGGGCAGGCCAAAGGCGGGGTCTTGGGTGGGCGTGCCCTGCAACTCACCGGAGACCTGGCCTGGGTCGATGGCGAGCCATTTGCCGGGCTGCGCCTCCGCGCGGCCAATCTCCGCGCCCTTCATGGAGAGCACATAGGTATTAGGCGGCAGTTCTAGGTTATCGCGAATGTGGACCACTGGCGGCAGGAAGCCAACCTCTTGGGCAAACTTTTTACGCACGCTTTTAATACGCCCCAGCAACTCGCCCTTTTGGCGCGAATCCACTAGCGGAATTAAACGGTGGCCGACTTCCAAACCTAGCGTATCGACCAGTTGAACATCCTCCCAGCTAGCCTCGGGGGTCTCTTGCAGCGGAGGCGGTGCAGCCGATATCTCCTCTTTTACCTGGGTCTGCTCTTTACGGCGAATCAAATACCACGCTAAACCGCCCAACAGCGCCGTAAAGACTAAAAACACAAAGTTGGGCATGCCGGGCACCATGCCCAACAATCCCATCACGATGGCAGCAAGGATCATGACCTGAGGATTAACAAACAGCTGGCTGATCATTTGCTGACCAACATCTTGCTCGGTGTTGACCCGCGACACCGTCACGCCCGCCGCCGTTGAGATAACCAATGCAGGGATCTGCGCCACCAGGCCATCGCCAATCGTCAGCAGCGTATAGGTGCGTGCCGCATCGGCAAAACCCATATCATGCTGCATCATACCGATCAGCAGGCCGCCGATAATATTGACCACCATAATGACCAGGCCAGCTACCGCGTCACCACGAACAAACTTGCTGGCACCATCCATAGAGCCGTAAAAGTCAGCCTCTTGGGCCACTTCAGCACGGCGCTTTTTAGCATCCTCTTCACCAATCAAACCGGCGTTCAGGTCGGCATCGATCGCCATCTGCTTACCGGGCATGGCGTCGAGCACGAAGCGAGCGCCCACTTCGGCAATACGCCCGGCACCCTTGGTGATGACCATAAAGTTGATGATGACCAGAATTAAGAAGACCACCAAACCTACCGCAAAATTGCCGCCCACTAGGAAGGTACCAAACGCTTCAATGACCTTACCGGCCGCATCGCCCCCTTCGTGGCCTTCCATCAATACCACTCGGGTAGAGGCCACGTTAAGCGAGAGTCGCAGCAGCGTAGTAAACAGCAGCACGGCTGGGAAAGCCGCAAAATCGAGCGGTTTTTCAGCAAACATGCTGACCAGCAGCACCATGATCGCCAGGGCAATATTGAAGGTAAACAGGAGATCAAGCGCGAAGGGCGGAAGGGGCAGAATCATCATGCCCAGGATCATTAAAATCAGCAGCGGGCCCGCGAGCAGCTTCATGCTCACGTCGTTCATCCAGGGTCGCTGATTGATCAACTGGCTTAAGCCTTTCATGGTTGTGCCTCATTGCCATCGGCACGACGGCCGGGACTTTCCATATCCGGGGGAACCGGTAAATTATCGGGAGTGGGGGGCACCTCGCCTCCTTGTTGTGCAACGTGCTTCAGGCGGTAAGCCCAGGCCATGACTTCCGCCACGGCGGTGTAGAGCTCTGCGGGCACTTCGGCCTCTAAGTCGACATGATGATACAGGGCGCGCGCTAACGGTGCTGCCTCCAATCGTGGCACGCCCGCCTCCTCGCCAATTTCACGGATCCGGCCGGCAACGGCATCGGCCCCTTTCGCGACGAGTCGCGGAGCGCCCATGCGGCCTTCTTGATACACCAGTGCCACCGCATAATGCGTCGGGTTGGTAATAATGACATCGGCCTCAGGGACTTTACTCATCATGCGGCCCCGCGCCATCGCCTGCTGCTGCTGGCGGATGCGCCCTTTTACGTGGGGGTCGCCTTCTGAGTCCTTATGCTCCTGCTTGACCTCTTCTTTGGTCATGCGCAGCTGTTTGGCGTTGTTCCAGAGCTGAAACGGGACATCAATCAGAATAACCACAATCAATGACAGGACAATGAGACCCGCCGCAAGCGCGGCCATGTTCAAAGCGCTCACCAGCGCCTGCTGTATGGGCTGGTCCATTAACCCTAAGAACCGCCCTATATTAAAATATAAAAAACTAAACGCCACGCTTCCCACCAATACCGACTTGGCAATCGCTTTTGCCAGTTCGGCCAGCGCCTGAGATGAAAACAGTCGCTTTAACCCTTTGATGGGATTTAATTTTGAAAATTTGGGCTGCAGCGATTTTGATGAGATTAACCAGCCGCCCAGCAGGGCTGGCGCGACCAGCGCGATGACCGTGAGCAGTAAAAACAGCGGTAGCATCGCGATCAGGGTGCGCTGCCCCAGATCCAGCGCATTCACCAGCATCGGAGTGCTTTCCATGGCGTGGCGACGCTCGAACAAGAACGCCTGCTCCATCACCATGCCGAGCTGGTCGTAGAGCATCTGCCCCATGCTCCACAGACCTAACACGCCCCCGAGCAGCATCATAAAGGTCGTCAGCTCTCGGGATCTGGGCACCTGGCCCTCTTCCCGGGCTTTATCCAAGCGCCTGGGCGTCGCCTCTTCGGTTTTTTCCTGATCGCTGTCGTTATCGGCCATGCTGTCATCCGGCTAGCGAGTGGTCGGTTGACCAAAATAAGGCACACCATAAACTCAGCCGCCCTAAAGGACGGCTGAACGGGTTCTTATTTTGCCAGATGCGCGGGCTTACAATGTGCTAATAACCCAGCATTAAAAGCCTAATTCGTCCAATAAGTCGTCTACCTGATCCTGCCCGGTGACGATATCGGGGGCGTTTTCTTTTACCTGCGGCCCATTGAGAAGGTCTTCATTGCGGCGAGCGTTCTCATTCTTCCACTGATCTTCCGCCTTGCGCTGCATCGTTTCGCGAGCTTCAGCACCGGGAACATTGTCGATCAGCACCTGAACCAACTGGTGTTCAATCTCACGAATCACGTCCATCATTTTCTTGATGACCTGACCGGTAAGATCTTGGAAGTCTTGCGCCATCATAATATCCATCAGCTCTTTGTTCGTCGCTGAGGTAATGGCAGGCACATCGCTTAAGTAGGTACGCGTCTCTTTTACCAGCACCTTCGCTTCGTCAAGCTCTTTGGGAGCCTCGAACCACTCGGCCCAACGCTTGTCGAGTGCTTCGGCCCGCTCAGAGAGCTGATCTTGCAGCGGCTGCGCACGATCAATCGCGTTTAACGCTTTGTCAGCAGCCTGCTCGGTCATTGTCGCCACATAGTGCAGTCGGTCACGGGCGTCGGGGATCGCTTCAGCAGCCTTTTCAATCTCTTTGTCTAAGCCCAACTCGCGCATATTGTCACGCAGCATGCGAGTAAGCTTACCAATACGAAAAATTAGGTCTTCTGCAGCTTCTTCGGACAGTTGGGCAGAACCACCCTGCTCATTCTGACTCATTGTGTTGTCTCCTCGTTAACCGAGCACCATGGCTCAGCCGCGTCATTTACCCATTTTCTCGAAGATTTTATTCAGCTTCTCTTCAAGGGTAGCGGCAGTGAACGGCTTGACGACATAACCGTTAGCGCCCGCTTGTGCGGCAGCAATGATGTTCTCTTTTTTCGCTTCCGCCGTCACCATCAAGACAGGCAAGTCTTTCAACGCATCGTCCTGACGGATCTCTTTCAACATCTCTAAGCCGTCTAGGTTGGGCATGTTCCAATCCGACACGACAAACTCAAAGTTGCCGGCACGCAGCTTGTTCAGCGCGTCTTGACCATCTTCTGCTTCATCAACGTTGGTAAAGCCAAGCTCTTTCAGCAAGCTACGGACGATCCGGCGCATGGTGGGAAAGTCGTCTACTACTAAGAAGCTCATGTTCTTATCGGCCATGGGTCATCCTCTCACTAACATCATGTATTGGGTGACTGTGAATTCAGTCAGGGTTAAAACTCTTCCCACTCGTCGTGGTGTTGTTGGGTTGCCGTACGGCGTGCAGGCTGCGCTGCGGCAGGCTTCTCCACGGCGGTGTTCCGCTTGGTATTGCTCTGAGCGCTGTTGCTCTGTGCAGGCAATGCACTGCGGGGGCCTTGGCTACTCAGCACCTGAAACACCGCAACGGCTTCCTCTAAACGATTCGCTTGCTCTTCCAGTGACGCTGCCGCCGCTGATGCTTGCTGCACCAGCGCAGCATTCTGCTGCGTCACTTGATCCATCTGGCCAACGGCTTGGCTAACCTGCTCAATACCGTCGCTCTGCTCTTGCGATGCCGCAGATATCTCATCCATGATATCCGTTACCCGGCGCACGGCAGTGACCACATCGGTCATCGTCTGGCCCGCCTTTTCTACCAGAGAAGAGCCCTGGTTAATCTGGCTAACAGAGGCCTCAATTAGCGTTTTAATCTCTTTTGCCGCATCGGCACTGCGGCTAGCAAGATTGCGCACTTCTCCCGCCACGACGGCAAATCCACGCCCCTGCTCACCTGCACGCGCCGCTTCTACCGAGGCATTAAGGGCCAAGATATTGGTCTGGAACGCAATGGAATCAATCACACTGGTAATATCCGCCACCTTTTGCGAACTGCTAGAGATACCGTGCATGGTTTCCACGACCTGCTGAACCACCGCTCCGCCCTGCTCGGCAGTGCTCGAGGCATTCGCCGCTAGCGTGCTGGCTTGCCGCGCGTTGTCCGCATTCTGTTTCACGGTCGCCGTCATTTGCTCCATGCTCGCCGCCGTTTGCTCTATCGAGGCAGCCTGCTGCTCGGTACGTGATGAAAGATCCGCATTACCGCTGGCAATCTCGCGGGTGCCATGGTGAATCTCCTGACTCCCTTCGCGTACCCGAGTAACCGTGGCGGTCAGATTTTTCTGCATGGTCGCCATAGCAGCAAACAGGCGGCCAATCTCGTTATTACCGGCCTCAGGTAGCGGCTGGGTGAGGTCTGCCTCAGCGATGCGATCAAGCCGCTGCACCGCGTTATTCAGCGGTGCGATCACCGTACGGCGCAGACCCATATAAATCGCCAACGTCACGAGCAGCGCCAGCCCTACCGATAATGCGTTGATAAGCGTAAAGGTATCGCCTTGAGATTCAGCATCAACGCGGATCGTGTCGACACGGCCAAAACCATACTCAATAAAGGCGGTTGTACTTTGGGCAAGCTCGGTTAGCGGCTGCGCTAGCTCACCACGTAGCTGGTTGAACGTGTTGACATCCATAAACTCGAAGCTGGCGTGCTGCTGCTTCACTAGATCAAGCACCGTGCGGAAGTGGTTATCCACGGCCTCGCCCAGCACTTGCCCCTGGGGAGTGCGGGGGGCAGCCGCAAAGTTATTAAAGCGGTCCTCGGCCCGTTCAATACGATTAGCTGCGAGGTCCACCTGCTCATTGGATTGCTGCGTGCGCCCTACCATCAGCAGGTTAGAGGCCGTCTCCATAGCAAGCATCGCTTGGTTTAACAGCGAATCCGCGCGGCTCAGCTCGTTGAGCTGCTCATTGCCAATCAAATTCAACGTGCCCAAATTGCTTTGGGCACTACGCTCGGACATCACACCGAGTCCCGCCACCACGAGTATCAGCGCCAACAGGCAGGTGAGCGCGGTCACGACAGCAGCATGGATACTGAGATTGCGCAGTAAGCGAGTCATTGTTTAGCTTCCCTTTTAAAATGACCACGTTGTGGTTGTTATTGTTTGGCTATTTATACGCGCTGGGCACGCCCAGAGGCCGCAATCAGCGCCATCAGGCGTGAGGGTATATCATCCAACGCGACGACTTCGACGGCCCCGCCAACCGCAATGGCTTCCCGTGGCATACCGAACACCACGCAGGACTCTTCATTCTGAGCGATGGTAGGCGCGCCCGCTTGACGCATTTCCAGTAACCCTGCCGCACCGTCTTTCCCCATGCCGGTCAGGATAACGCCGATAGCGTTCTTGCCCGCATGCTTAGAGGCAGAGTGAAACAGCACATCAACCGAAGGCCGGTGACGATTCACAGGCGGCCCATCGTTTAACCGAGCCACGTAGTTAGCACCGCTGCGAACAAGCTCTAAGTGCTGGTCACCGGGAGCAATATACGCGTGCCCTGGTAGCACCCGCTCGCCGTCTGTGGCTTCTTTGACGGTAATACGGCACAGCCGGTCCAGCCGCTCAGCGAAAGAGCGCGTGAAACCGCCGGGCATGTGTTGGGTAATTAAAATAGCGGGAGAGTTAGCCGGCAGCGGTTCAAGCACCGCACGGATGGCTTCAGTGCCCCCCGTGGAGGCGCCAATAATGATCAGTTTTTCACTGGAAACCATCGGCGCTTTTAACTGGCTCGGCGGCGGCGTGTTTTTGTGACGTGCCTGACGAGGACGCGAGCGTGCAGCGGCGCGCAGTTTCTCGGCAATCTCATCAGCGTACTCCATCATGCCGCTGCGAATACCCAGACTTGGTTTGGCCACGAAATCTAGCGCACCCAGTTCCAGCGCCCGCAAAGTAATTTCGGAGCCACTTTGGGTCAGCGACGACACCATCAATACCGGCATTGGCCGTAAGCGCATCAGGCGCTCTAGAAAATCGAGGCCATCCATACGCGGCATTTCAACGTCTAGCGTGAGCACATCGGGGTTGTGCTGCTTGATAAGATCGCGGGCAGCGATGGGGTCAGGCGCAACGGCAACGACTTCCATGTCAGGCTGTGAGTTAATGATTTCTGTCAGCAAATCACGAATCAACGCCGAATCATCGACGCACAACACTTTGATCTTGGCTGCGCTCAAAGCACGCCTCCTATAAAGGTAGCCATCGCGGCTTTGCTCGCTGGGTCAGTGGCCCAGCACCGAGCTTAGCCGTCTCTTGTTCACTTATTTCGCGAGGGTGTAAACCGTCTGCCCGCGCAACTTAAACGCATCGCTGATATATGAGAAGTTTTCGGAGTGACCTGCAAATAGCAATCCATCGGGCTTCATCAGCGGCGCAAACCGCTTCAGAATCTTTGCCTGCGTATCTTTATCGAAATAAATCATAATGTTACGGCAAAAAACGGCATCAAAGGGCCCTTTCAATGGCCACTGCGGGGCCAGCAGATTCAGGGGCATAAACTCCACCAATGCAGACACTTCCGGCCGCACGCGGGCAAGGCCAATATGGTTGCCAGTGCCTTTTTGGAAGAACCGTTTCACTCGCGCTTCATCGAGTTTACGTACCTGCTCCTGGGGATAAATGCCTTTGCGCGCTTTCGCCAGAGCTTCCGTATCGATATCTGTCGCAATCACTTTGGCCTGCGAGGCCTTAGGGCCAAGCGTTTCGAGCAGCGTCATGGCGATGGAGTAAGGCTCTTCACCGGTTGATGCCGCCGAGCACCAGATCGTTACCGGCTCTTGCTTGTTCTTAATATGCTCAGCCAGCAGCGGAAAGTGGTGGGATTCACGAAAGAACGCCGTGAGGTTTGTTGTCAGCGCATTCGTAAACGCTTCCCACTCTTTGGCGTCAGGCTGACGCTCCAATCGCGACAGGTACTCGGTAAAGCGCGTCATCCCGTGATGACGCAGCCGCTTGGCCAAGCGGCTGTAGACCATTTCACGCTTATGCTCGGCTAATACAATGCCAGCACGCTGGTAAATCAGCTCTCGAATGCGCGCAAAATCAGCATCGGTCAGCACCAGATCACGTTCGATCTGTCCACTGGACGCCCACTGACCAGCCTCCACTCCCCGTTCGCGTTGGTCTGTCAAAACTCTTCCCACTCCTCTACAGAGGCCATTTGCCGCTTTTTGCTACTCGGCGCTGGCGATGTGGCACTGCTGTTATATGACGCGCCCTTTGGCGGCGTGCTAGCGCTGGGTAAAGCCGTCACGCTATGCATGGTCGCTGACGGTGCTAGCGGACCTTGGCTCGTCAGTCGGAAAGCCTCCACCGACAGCGCCAGCAGGCTTGCCTGCTGCTCTAGCGCCATCGCCGCCTGCGCTGTCTCTTGCACACGCAGGGCGTTTTGCTGCGTGGCTTGATCCATCTCAGCAACGGCTTGGTTGACCTCTGCGATGCCGCTGCTTTGCTCTTCTGAGGCCGCTGAAATATCGTGCATGATATGCGTGACACTACGGGCAGCTTCGGCAACATCGCTGATCGCCGCCTCGGCTTTTTCCACTAGCCCAGCGCCTGCGTTAACTTCCTGACTAGATTGATCAATCAGCGAGCGAATCTCCTGGGAAGCTCCTGCACTGCGTCCTGCGAGCTTACGCACTTCCTCAGCAACAACGGCAAAGCCACGGCCATGTTCTCCCGCACGCGCTGCCTCAACAGAGGCATTGAGCGCCAGAATATTGGTCTGGAAAGCAATCGAATCAATGACGTTAATAATATCGGTCATTTTCTGTGAGCTTTGAGTAATCCGCTGCATATTAGCGACCAGTTGTGTCATCAACTCGCCGGTTTGTGTAACCCTTGTTGCATTATTATCGGCCAGTCGACGCGCTTCTTGAGCGTTATCACTGTTTTGCCGCACCGTGGTAGTCATTTCCTCCATACTGGAGGCCGTTTGCTGAAGTGATGCTGCCTGCTGCTCGGTGCGTGAAGACAGCGCCTCATTGCCACTGGCAATATCTTTGGCTGCTGGGGTCACTACTTCAATGCCGTGTTTTACATCGCTAATAATGCTGCTCAAGCTTTTGCGCATGGTGTCTAGCGAGTCCATTAGCTGGCCAATCTCATCCCGCCGCTTGGCCGGCACGCGGGCCGCTAAGTTGCCCCCCGCAATTTGCAGGGTAAAGCGCGAGGCATGCTTCAGCGGATAAATAATAGAGCGCAGCGTTAACACGCTGATCAGTATCAGCAGCAGCAAACCAATCCCAAGCATAACGGCCTGAGCAGACAGCATCGCCGTTTGGCCCTGCTCGGCATCTGCTGCCATGGTTTCAGCAGCCTCCTGCTTTTGGGCAATCAATTGATTCACCATGGCCGACAGGGCACGGCCATCTTCATTCATCACGTTGATGACGCTATCCAGCCCCGTAAAGGCTTGATAGGTCTCTTCGGCTTGCAGCACGTTGGCCGCTTGATTCATGCCGTTCGCTAAAAAGGCTTGTAGCTGTTCATCGAATGACGTCGCCAGCGGTGTCGCGTTGACCTCTCGGCTATAAAACGCTTCCCATACCTCAGCGATGCCAGCCGCACTTTCCGCGACAGCCTCGCCCATTTCAAAGCGCTGGCTGATCAGCTCCATACGCTCAGGCTCAATCATCGATTGGCGAGTTTGCGCAATGGTTTGGTCAATCTGCTGGAGGCGAATCACATCGCGCAGTCCGTCGTTATTTAACTCGCCTAAACGGTCGCCAGCGACATTCAGTCCATAGAGTCCAAGGCCTCCGCTGGCTATCAGTAGCCCACCCGCGACCACGACCATGCCAATTAACTTGGCGCGGATGGTGTCTAGCCGGGTACGCTTCAAGCGCTGCCACACCCCTTTCTGGCGTACGCGCCCTTTATCGAGATAAAGCCGTTTATTGCGCCCTTCGCGCATTTCAGCGTAGCGCTGTTCTGCTTGGGCAATCGCCTCACGGGTGGCCTGCACCCTGACCGAGGTGTAACCGATGACCTGGTCACTCTCTACAATCGGCGTCACACTGGCATCAACCCAGTAGTGGTC
This sequence comes from Halomonas sp. SIMBA_159, assembly GCF_046536035.1. Taxonomy (NCBI): domain Bacteria; kingdom Pseudomonadati; phylum Pseudomonadota; class Gammaproteobacteria; order Oceanospirillales; family Halomonadaceae; genus Halomonas; species Halomonas sp. SIMBA_159. Next base: position 37,384 of record NZ_JAWJBT010000011.1, on the reverse strand, counting down.
GCCATTTTTACAGCGGTTTTTAACCAACCCCCGCCAAGTATCGCCGGACTGGACCGTTTTCCAGAGATTTTCAAACGCGGGCGGCGGCATATCTGGGTGGCGAATCAGGTTATGCGGGGCGCCGATCAGCTCTTCGTACTGATAGCCGCTAATCTCAATAAATGCCGGATTGGCGTAAGTAATTCGCCCTTTTAAATCGGTGCGGGAGACCAGAAAGTCATCTTGTTTTAGCTCAACTTCCCGTTGAGTCACTGGCTGGTTATTACGCATCGTACTGCCTTATTGTTGGTGTTTTGGCGCGTTAACGGATCATTCGTGCTGCGGCAACTGCCGCAAAGTTTAAAAAGCTTCCCACTCTTCAGTGTTGGTTTTGGTGATTGTGCTGGGTGTGCGTGTCGGCGTCTGCGTAAGCGCAGAAGGTGCTGCCGGACGCGTTTGGCGTAGTGCTGGACGCCCCCCAGCCACCTGAAACCGCTCAACGGCTTCGCGCAGGCGTGCAGCCTCGCTCTCTAGTTCATTGGCACTACGTGCAGCTTGCTGAACCAGCGCAGCATTCTGCTGAACGACCTGATCCATTTGTGCAACGGCTTGATTTACCTGACTAATGCCATTGCTCTGCTCTTCTGACGCGGAGGCAATTTCATCCATAATGTCGCTAACCCGCTGCACAGCGGCAACCAGGTCTTGCATGGTTTGCCCGGCCTGGTTAACGCGCTGCGTACCGGCATCAACTTTGCCAAGCGATGCATCGATAAGCGTACGGATCTCTTTGGCCGCATTGGCGCTGCGGCTTGCGAGGCTGCGAACCTCCTGGGCTACCACAGCAAAGCCTTTTCCGTGCTCACCTGCACGCGCCGCCTCAACAGAAGCATTCAGCGCTAAAATATTTGTTTGGAAGGCAATGTTATCAATCAAGGTAATAATATCAGCGACTTGATGAGAGCTTGCGCTGATGTCTTGCATGGTTCCCACGATATCGCTGACTTCCTCGCCACTACGCCGCGCCGTGCGCGTGGCTTCACCCGCGAGCTGACTTGCCTGACGCGCATTATCTGCGTTATGGCTAACAGTGGAGGCAAGCTGCTCCATGCTGGAGGCCGTCTCTTCCAGCGATGAAGCCTGCTGTTCAGTGCGAGAGGAGAGATCATTATTGCCGCTGGCGATATGTTGAGAACGCTCAAAAATGGTAGTGCCACTCTGTCTCACCACCCCAACCGTTTCAGATAAAGAGCCCTGCATATGAGCCATCGCGCTGTAGAGTTTGCCAATCTCATTATTGCCTGGCGAGGTAATCTGCTGATTCAGGTCGCCTTGCGCCATACGCTCAAAATACCCGACCAGACGATCTAGCGGCCGCAGCACATTGGTGCCAACGCCCCACACAACCACCACTACGGTCAACACTGTCATGGCTACAATACCCACTAATACCCAGCGGATACGCGTGGCAAAAGCGGTAAATGCTATCTGCTGGGCTTGCGGGTCACTGGCACTTTGAACAATGGTTGCCCCATGGTGCAGCGCATAAAGACCAATACCGCAGGCGATGAGCACCAGCAGAAAGAAGGTGGCTAACACTAACCCCCAGCTAAGCCGGACGGTCATGTTGCTCATCAGTTGACGTACTAGCGGTGTCATGCGCATTACTCCAAACACAACCGTACTAACTAGCGCTATCCATGGCGCCAGTGCAGGTTGTTTTTTGGCTTAAGACAGGCACATTCCCTGTGCCTCAAGGCAGGTCGTTAGCGGTTACCGGTGCTATCTACTAGCGCCATCTCTTCACTTGTCAGCAGCTTATCGATATCTACCAGCACCAACATCCGATCATCCAGGCTACCGAGGCCACTGAGGAAATCAGAGGAGAGCGTGACACCAAACTCTGGCGCAGGCTTGATCTGATCCGGCGTGAGGGTCATCACATCGGAAACGCCATCTACAACGATACCCACAATACGATCCGCAACATTGACGACGATCACGACTGTTTGACCACCGTACTCAACGTTGTCCAAGTGGAACTTGATACGCAGATCCACGATCGGCACGATGACGCCGCGCAAATTCGTGACCCCTTTGATAAAGTCCGGTGCGTTCGCGATGCGCGTGACGTTTTCGTAACCACGGATCTCTTGGACCTTTAAGATATCAATGGCGTACTCTTCGTCGCCCAGCGAAAACACCAGAAATTCACGACTTTCCGCTTCTGCGGCTAGCACCGCCTCATTAGTTGCTTGACTCATGACGGCTCAGCCTCCTTGTAATAAGAGAGATGTGGTTGATTAGCGACTTTCCCTGCTTCTTTTTTGGCACGGCTTAAACGGTGTAAGCCGGTAATATCGAGAATTAACGCAACGCTGCCATCCCCCAAGATAGTAGCGGCCGACACGCCGGGCACTTTGCGATAATTGTCTTCGAGGTTCTTTACCACCACCTGCTGCTGGCCAATCAGCTCATCCACCAGCATGGCATAACGACGCCCCTCACCTTGCACGATGACGGCGATACTCTTAGTCGGGTCGGTGATGGCATTCTCAACGTCTAGCACTTCGTGAATCGCAATCACCGGCAGATACTCGTCGCGCACTTTGAGTACCACATCGTCGCCTGCCATGGCGTACATGTCGCCTTTGGCGGGCTGTAGCGACTCCAGTACAGTCGACAGCGGTAGAATAAAGGTTTCACGGCCGACCTTGATCGACATGCCGTCAAGAATGGCCAGCGTTAACGGCAACACAATGCGCGTATTGGTGCCTTCGCCTTTCTTCGATTGAATCTCAACGCGGCCACCCATGCCCTGGATATTCCGCTTGACCACGTCCATGCCCACGCCGCGTCCAGAGACGTCGGTGACTTCCTTGGCCGTTGAAAAGCCTGGGGCGAAAATGAGCTGGTAAACGTCTTCGTCCGACATGGTGTCAGAAACGTTCAGGCCATTTTCACGGGCCTTAGCCAGCAAACGGTCACGATCCATCCCGGCACCGTCATCGCGCACTTCAATGAGAATATTGCCACCCTGGTGGCGAGCAGAGAGCACCAGCTTGCCGGTACGTGGCTTGCCTAGTGCCTCGCGCTCATCCGGCATTTCAATGCCGTGATCCAGGCTATTACGTACAAGGTGGGTAAGCGGGTCGGTAATACGTTCTACAAGGCTCTTATCCAGCTCGGTAGATTTACCCTCGGTCACCAATTCGATCTCTTTACCGAGCTTACCCGCCGTGTCACGCACAACCCGTGGGAAACGGCTGAAAACGAACTCCATCGGAATCATACGGATTGACATGACCGCTTCTTGAAGGTCACGGGCATTGCGCTGCAGCAAGCTCATACCATTCTGCAGAGAGCTGTTGCCAACCGACTGGTCGTCCAGATCACTCACCGTTTGATCCAGCATCGACTGGGTGATGATCAACTCGCCCACAAGGTTAATAATCTGGTCAACCTTATCGACGGACACACGTATAGAAGATGACTCAGGGGCCGCTTTTTTAGCCGCTGCCTTTTCTGATTTTTTGCTGGCAGGCGCTTTAGTGGCTGCAGGCTTCTCCGCCACTGGCGCTGCTGGCTTCTCTTCCACCTGGGGAGCAGGCTCACTCTGAGCCGTTTCAGCTACAGGCTCAACCGCCGGAGCAGCAACCATGGTGATCTCAATTTGGTCCGGTTCAATAATGAAGCACATAACGGCTTCAATATCATCGGCGCTCACTCCCCCCGTGAGCGTGACCTCATAGCGTTTTTCATCGCCAGACTGGGACTGAATGTCACCCAACTGCTCTAGCTCTTCTACCAACAGTCCACGATCTTTATCGCCAACGTTGAGAAGCGCTACTTTAAGGTAATGTTGGCTAGTCGCTGCTGCCTTTTTGTCCTCTTCCGGCTCTGCTTTCTTTACAGGTGCCGCAGGGGCGTCAAGCGTTTTGCCAATTTCTTCGAGCGCAATTTGCTGAAGCGTTTGGCAGATACGCTCATACGCCTCTTGATTGGGCTCTTCCTCGTTGCGGTAGGCATCGAGCTGCTCGTGCATGATGTCTTTGGCCTCTAAAAAGGTATCCACATGCTCAGCGCGTAGGGCGAGTTCCCCTTTGCGAGCGTGATCCAGCAGGTTCTCGAAAATATGCGTGGTTTTCTGTAGCACGCTAAAACCGAAGGTTCCTGCGCCACCTTTAATAGAGTGGGCTGCGCGGAAGATAGCGTTCAACTGCTCACTATCCGGATCATCGACATCCAGTTCCAACAAGTGCTGCTCCATATCGGCGAGCAGCTCTTCAGCCTCTTCAAAAAAGGTGTCAAAAAAATCCGCTATATCCATGCACCGCTCCACGTGAACGTCATATTTTTTGTGACAAGCCGCGCTTACTGGTTGTCGTTGGCTTGTGGCGTGTTTTGTGGCGCTTGTTGCTCAGGCACCGGCTGATTCGTTTGTGCGTCATCAGGGTCTGCGTCATCAGGCTGATCCTCATTAGGGAGCAGCGCATCTGGCACATCGTCCTCAATGACGGTGTTGTCTGCCGAGAGGATACCGGGATTACGAATCGCTTCTGCAATCTCAGGTAGCAGCACCACTAGCTCAATCCGGCGGTTAATTGGATCCGTGGGCGCAGTGTCGGATAACAACACACGATCCGCAAAGCCCGATACACGCAACAATTGATCTGGATCAAGCCCACCGGTCACAAGCTCGCGACGTGAAGCATTTGCCCGATCGTTAGACAGCTCCCAGTTGCTGTAACCACGGTAGCCACCGGCATAGGGAACGCTATCGGTATGCCCACTAATGCTTAAGTCATTCGGCAAATCATTGAGCAGCGGTGCCATTGTGCGCAGCAGGCTGCGCATATAAGGGGCGACTTGGTCACTGCCCAGCTCAAACATCGGCCGTTGCTCGGTATCCAGCAGTTGGATACGCAACCCTTCTCGGGTTAAGTCGAAGCGCATCTGATTGCGCAGCTCACGTAACTCCGGGTCACGCTCAATGGCACGCTCAATACGCTCCTGTAGGTCATCAAAGAAGCGCCTTTCCTGGGCACTAGGCCGTGTGTGCTGCAACACGTCAATACGCGCACGCTCGCCGTCACTGTGAGTAGGGTCGGGGCCGCCTCCAGGAATAACGCTCGTGCTGCCCGAACGGTCACCACCGGTAATGGCGGTGACAAGCGGCGTGCTGAAGTAATCTGCTACGCCTTGCCGAGTCTCTTCACTTGAAACACTCAAAATCCACATGACCAAGAACAGCGCCATCAAGGCGGTCATAAAGTCCGCTAGTGCGATCTTCCAGGCACCGCCATGGTGGGCGTGAACAACTTTTTTACGCCTGATGACAATCGGACGCTTATCCCCACCCTTACTCATGCATTACCGCCCTTTTTGGCGTCACGCACATACTCTTCTAACTCAGTAAAACTTGGCCGCTCTGCAGTGTGCAGCGCTTTACGTCCAAACTCGACGGCAAGCTGTGGTGCATACCCGTGTAAGCTGGCCAGTAGCGTCACGCGAATGCACTGAAGCATTTTTTCCGCTTCTTTTGCTTGGCGGTCGGCATAACTCGCAATCGGACTAATAAATCCGTAGCCCATCAATATGCCTAGGAAGGTACCTACGAGTGCCATGGCAATCATCTGTCCCATTTGCTCTGCTGTCGCATCGGCATAGGTCAATGCTTTAATAACCCCCATAACCGCTGCCACAATGCCAAATGCAGGCATGGCATCACCCACCTTAGAAATGGCATCAATGGGGATATGGGCCTCTTGCTCAAAGACCTCAATCTCATGAAGCATCAGCTCATCGATTTCCATCGGCTCCATACCACCACTCACCATAAGGCGTAAGTAGTCCGTCAGGAAATTCATAATATGAGGATCAGCCAGCACCGAAGGGTGCTCTTGAAAGAGAGGGCTTTCTTGGGGATTATCGATATCACGCTCAATACCTAGCATGCCCTCGCGACGCACCTTGGATAGAATTTTGTACTGCAGCGCCATGAGCTCCATATAAAGCGCTTTGTTATATTTCTTCGTTCGTTTCAGCCGCGGCAAGATTTTAAAGGTCGCTTTAATCGCCTTGCCGTTATTGGACGCAATAAATGCCCCTACACCGGCACCACCGATAATTAGCAGCTCAAGTGGCTGATAGAGGGGGCCCATGCTTCCACCTGCAAGCACATAGCCGCCAAAGACGCACACCAGTACGACCACATAACCTAAAAGAATCAGCACAAGCAGAGTCCTTGCGATATCAGTTTTTTATCAACAGAGCAGAGCCTCTGGCTTATCCACGCAGGCACCGCTCTATTCCAAGTGCTACTTCACCACATCATACTCAGTTGAAGGCGATGCTTAATGAGAAAGTACCACTGCCTTTTACCGCTATCTATCCATTCAAGGGGTAGTTTATTAATTCTCCGCCTAACCGCTAGAGGCGTGACAATTTTCTACGTTCAGAGCGCTGCCTTGCGTGTTTTCCCCGCGCGTGAAGGAGGCTGGCAGATGCCGCACACGTAATCATGGGTCGGGCTATGCGCATGAGCCACAAAGTGACCTTCACAGCGCGTACAGGTAGTCAGCTGTAACAGATCGCTCTCAAAAAAACGTACTAGCGTCCAAGCGCGGGTCAGCCCTAACACGGGCTCCACACGCTCTAAAGATATTTGCTCTTCGTACAAGCGATACGCCTTCACAAACGCATCAATCCGCTCACAGCTCGCACCTTTCAGTAAGCCTATATAGATGTTGTAAAAAAAAGAGGAGTGCACGTTAGGTAGCCAAGTAACAAACCAGTCGGCTGAAAACGGTAACATTCCTTTAGGTGGCGACATGCCACGCACTTCTTTATACAGTTTAATCAGGCGCGTACGGCTCAGCTCCGTCTCTGTTTCCAACACCTGAAGACGTGCACCTAATTCAATCAGCTCTATCGCCAGCTGTACTTGGTGCATTTCATCAACCAAGCTTTTCTGGCTCACTTCGACTCTCCTGAGTTTAACGATGTCATCGGCTCGCAGGCAGACAGCAGCGATGCATGCAGACCTGCTAGGCCTTGATCGCGTGGGTTTTCTAGAATATCGCGCAGCCGCTGGCCACTTGCGTGGCTAAATCGGCATACTAATTGATTACTACGCGCAAGCTTGGTGAGCTGCCATGCATTCAGCGATACCAACAGATCGGCGAGCTCACCATCGATTTTTAATCGGAACATGGCTGCCTCGCGATCCTCACTGAGTAAGCGTTGCGCAAGTAGCAAGTACGCTAAGTTAATTTCTTGAATTTCATCGAGAAAGCTTGTTTGACTCATAGTGTCCCATCGAACGACACAGGCGCTATGTTGTGACCATTATACTGGCGCCATTGATGACTTTTTCTTACCCTACCTCATGGTTGCATACAACGCTTGTATTGGCTACTTGAGCCTCTCACGCTGACTCAGCCCATCATCCGATAGCTCAAATACCCAGACGAGCAGTTCAGCAACCACTTGATACAAACTAGCAGGTATCTCTGCATCTAAGTCTAGCTGCATCAGCAACGCCACCAACTCTGGCGCATCGTGGACATAAATTCCCTGACGCTGTGCTTCGGCCATAATACGCTCGGCAAGCTCGCCGTAGCCTTTTGCCACCACACGCGGGGCCTGTTCACCCTCTTGATACGCCAGCGCAACGGCTTGGCGACGCCGCTCACCCGAGGTCGCCATCATCGCTCTCCAATGTTACATATCTAACCTTCACCTGCACTTGGCGAAAATCAAACGCGTTTAAACGCTGCTCTAAAGCACTCACGCCGCCCTCCAAACGCTGCTGTGTGGAGGCGTTATCTGTCGTTAAATCAATACTCAATGCGCCATGATAAAGTGAAAGGGCAATGCTAAAACTGCCAAGATTGGGAACATCTAACTGCATCTCAGAGCGCCACCCTTCTTCGGCCTCTTCATCATCAGCACCACTCTTCTGCCCATCACGACCCGGCAGATTAACCACCAGCGCCATAAAAATACCCGCCCAGACATCGCCTTCCCAGCGCAACGTTGGCATCACCAACATCTCTAACTGCTGGCGTACTAACCCTTGCAGGCTTTCATGAACAATCTCTTTTGGGGCACGGCTTGACACCTCAAGCTCACTGTTGGCGGGTAGTACCACTGGCAGCTGAGGCAACTCTCGACGCTCTCCCACCAGAGGAGATTGTGGGGCATTGGGGCTAGGCGGCAGCATAGCTGGCCGCTCTAGCAGCAACTTATCGCCTGTCACAGGTACCAAAGAAGTGTTTGGTAAAATAGACACAGATGTTTGGCTGGCCAATAGCGCAGAGGCAGGCGCAGCGCTTAGCACTGCCGACGTAAAACTAGGGACAAACATACCAGCAGGACGCGGCCCTGGCTGCATTTGCGGCTCCCTCAACAGCTGCTGTCGAGTCGCTTCTCCTTGAAACCAGCGCTTCAGGTGTGACTCATAAAACAAGCCGCTATCTCGGACGCTTGCCTCAAGGCGGCTCGCCAACACGGGTGCCGACGGCGACTCTTGAGCTGACATTAAAGGAGCTTGGGGGCGAAGTACGGTAGGAGGCGCCGGAAAGCGCAACAACACATCGGCAATGGTGCGTGCAGCAGGGCTAAAATGCGTTTGTGTTGAACTAGGCGCACCGCTTGGCACACCACCGGTTTGAGCTTGACGGAACCCATCAGGCATCCCCGGCAGGCGTTTCAAATCTCCCAGCAGGGGTGCCAGTGGTCGACCGTCTAATCCAGCATCACCCTGCAGTGCGCGCGGCCCATCACCGGCATAAACAGGCTGCACGGGTGCGTTTAATGCACGCTGAGTGGACACCTCGGCTTGGCGTCCAAGCACTTGATGTAACAGAGTGTCGATAAGCGGCGTGATGCCACTCACGATGCCCCCTTATCGCGGGATGAATCACTCTCATGACCGTTATAGGCGCCCTGCTGAGGGGCGTAAGCACGATGGAGGTCACGCTGACGCTGGGTGACACCAATCAATTTTCCAAGCTCATCACGCCTGGCAACCAAACGACGACGAATTTCAACATCGTGCTCTAGTATCTGTTCGAGCAACTCTGACTTGCGCTGCCTACCCTTGGCATCTAGCGTCACCGTTACATCTAAAGTGCGAAGCTCTTCTACCAACACGACGTAGTTGCTGCGCTGCTCAATCAGCTCTGCCCACTGCTCTGCGTTTGCCAGTTCATGCATCTGATTAACACGCACTAGCAGCTTAGCGTAGGCATCTAGCAGCGCTTGTTGAGTATAACTATGAGCTGTTTCGGAAGCCGCCATGCTTGCCTCATGCACTTTGCTGTTGACCGATTTCACGCCACGCGGAAGCGATATCTTCAAGCAGCCGCTCAGCCTGATTCAGACTCTCTTCGTCGTTGCGTAAATTTGCTGCCAGCAGTAAGCGAGCAATATAGTCATAAAGCGACGCAAGCCGTTCAGCAATCACGCCGCCTTTCTCTTGGTCCAGGGCGGCCGCAAGTCCATTGTTAATAATGTCGAGCGCTTTAGAAATCGAGCGGCCTTTTTCTGCTCTATTTCCAGCCTGCATATGAATACGCGCTGCACGGATGGCGGCTTGAGCACCGTCAAACAGCATCACTATCAGCTGATGCGGATCAGCAGACATGACACCACTTTCAACGCCAACACGAGCATACGCACTTGCACCACGTCCGTTAGCGGCGCCACCGCGAGTGTAGGTCATTAGCGGGCACTCCTTTATGGGGTGAAACAACAGCAGCGCCAAAGAAGGGGGCTGCTGTTTAGCATTCAAGGTTGAGCGTGTTTGCTCAGCTATTAAATATATCGGCGCCACTCCTGCGGACTTTAGCGCCTAATTACTTTTTAATTCGGCTAGCCCCTAGGCCAAAAGACCTAGGTAGATACCGCCACTTCACGAACGGGCTTACCCAAACGCTCCAAGACATCGCCGCTTACTATACTGCCTAATGTATCGCGCATAGGCGGCTCGGGCTGTTGGGTCAACACCACCTCCAATGGCGCACCACGATCATCCAAGCGCAGAATCCAAGCAAGCTGTTCACTTGAAAACAGCGCCAATGAGCCGACCGGCAATGCTCTAAAATGCTCTATGTAGCGTTTAATCCAACGAGGATCAAACTGATGGGGATGAGCCAGTAAATGACGGTATATCTGCTGAGCAGTTCGCCCCGGTCGATCAGGCCGGTCGCGACGCATCGCCTCTACCACGTCTACCACAGCGCTGGCTTTTGCCAGCTCGTTAATATCATCCCCCGTTAACCCTTCAGGATAGCCGCTACCGTCGAGGCGCTCGTTAATACCACCGATCACCGCCTGAGCGACGGTGGCCGACAGCCACTGGCACGTGTGCAAACGCGCCAACAGTAAAGACACATGTTCGCTAAGCGCCTGCCGATGTGTCGCTTCAAAATTCGGAGCCTTAAAGACTATTTGAGGAATCAGTGCTTTACCCAAATCGTGTACCAAACCACTGGCCACAATTGCTTTACGCACCTCACGGGGCATATTGGCACCGACTAAATCAAGCAGGTGCACAGCAACGGCTATCCCATGCCTGACGAGTAAGGGTTCAAGCGAGAGACAGCGAGAAGCAAACAAGAGCGCTTCACGATCTTCTTCGTACAGTGCAAGCAAACGATCCGCATTGCGAGATAGCTGCCTTGAGTCGATATCACTCCCCTGCTGAAGCAGCAGCAGTTGTGCATCAAGATAAGCAGCCACTTTTACTAGGCGGCGCGCCGTTGGCGTCGCGTAGCGGCGAATATCGCGTCGCCCTACGTGCTCAGTATCGGGCGCTCGCTTACCAGGCTGTTCAAACAGCGGCGATGGCTGACGCTCCTCCTGCACTTCTTTCTTATAGCGCGATGCTTCTCGCTCAATCTCACAGACAAAGTACCAAATTTGCCGCTCTTGTTCGGATGTACAGCCGGTGAACCGAAAGCCCACGCGCAGTAGGTGCCGCTCAGGGTCGGTTTTTTGATGACGAGCGATACCGTGAACTTCAAAGTAGGTACCGTTGGGGAAGGTAAAGGCAAGTTTCAGCGGCTCGTCAGTCTCCGCCAACACGCCACTGGCTGTAAGCGGAAGCTCAAGCTGGCAGCCGTCTTGGGAAAGGTCGCGCAGCTCACCTAACGCGCTGTCACCACCGCCCCCAAAGACCGAAGCAGCAACCACCATGCCCATGCGGAGCTCAGCGCGGTAGGCTTCTCGGCGCTGCAGTACATCGACGGTAGTAGGATAGTCACTGCAACACAGAAAACGTCCGCCAGACCGGCGAGTCTCAGTTAATGAGAGCAGTGGCGTTCGCACCACCTTGCCCTGAGACTGGCCGCGCAAAAAAAACTGCTCGCCCTGCTGAAGGCGGCTAAGCAGGTAATCCACGGACGATAGGTCCATGACGAGCGTATCCCCCTCATGCTGCTCCATTAGCACAATGGGCTCAGGTCTCGCATCAGGGGTGGCGAGGCAAAGAGACACCCCACCGCTCTCTATCATGGTATTTAGAAGAGAGCTGATTGCCGACGGACTGGTGACGCTTTCGTACTCATCTTGCTGAACTTCCATGCGTGCCTCGCTTTCCCCAAACGCGTTATGCGTTAACACTCATCACAAAGCAGCAGAGCATAACAGAAGCTTTTAACCAGCCGTATGCCCGCCATAGGGCTAATAACACTTTTCTTTTCGTCTATAGTAAAAGTGATAAAGTTTGTGGTAAGGACGCCGATATGATTCAAAAGAGGCTCATCGTCAGACGGTAAACGGCCTCACTGCCTTTCCGCGGTTACGTTACCCAGCCCTTACAGGCTTACTTTTAAGAGGAACGTTATATATGAGCCCACTCTCCATTGATGCAGCCACATCAATAGCGACATCTACCTTATTACCAGAGCGTGCTGCTCGCCAAACCGCACCACTGCCAGTCGACGTCTCTACGAGCGACGACGAGACGACAGATCTTCAGCAAGCAACAAAAGAAGCCTTGGTTGAACCCGTACAGCGCATCAATGACGTTATGAGACCCCGCGGACTGGAGTTTGACATCAGCGAGCAGTCTTCCCGCATTATCACCCGGGTAATTGATCGCGAAACAGGCGATGTCATACGTCAAATACCCGCAGAAGAAGTGCTATTAATGGCAGAACAGCTTGAAGAACTGCAAGGAAGGCTGATTTCGCTTAAGGCATAGCAACCGGAAAAAGCGGCTAATCGCACTACAAGGCATCGCGTAAGCCGCTCGCCCTCTCAACATATAAGTATGATACTGAGCAAACTTTGTAACCCTATACCTGCATATTCATCACGTCACGGTAAGCCGTCACTAAACGGTTACGCACTTGCATTCCCATTTGAAAAGCGACGCTTGCCTTCTGCATATCCACCATCACGTCATTGAGCTCGATATTAGGCTCACCCGCCTGAAATGCCATCGCCTTAGCATTCGACGCTTGCTGTAAACGGTTGATTCGCTGAATAGAGGCTTGCAGCTCACTGCCAAAGCCTGACTGACCAACAGCCGTAGAGACTTGCTCTCCCTTAATCGGCTGAGCTGCCTGGGTGGCAAGCCCCTGCATCTGCTGCAGCGCAGACTGTATTGAAGGTGAACTCATAGGCATGCCCCAATTCGCAAGAAATCATTTAATGCTTAAAGCCTACCACTAGTACGAAAAGCGTCATACGTACAAATGCGTGTAAAAAGCCAAGCTTTTCGTTCATTTATGGTAGACGCCCCCCCGGATAATGGCGTTCATCATAATTCCGCTTCATCATTTCAGCGGATAACCGCGATTGACGGATATAGCCTATGCCTTCTTTGGTGATGCGCCTTGGTCGACACCCGTTTTGCCTGCCCTTATGGAGGGACGCATGAGCGAAACTGGTGCTACGGCAGGCCGTCAAAATAGCACGACACAAAGCGCCCCGCGCAGCGGAGCAGTAGAGAACGAACCCAATAACCCATCGGCCATGGCGCGCACTATGAAACAGCTGCGCGGCAACCCGCTGGTGGTTGTATTGGTAGCGGCGGCGGCCTCTATCGCCATTATTGCGGCGCTCTTTATGTGGGCCAGCAGCCCCGACTATCGGGTTCTCTATAGCAATTTAAGCGAAGCTGACGGTGGTCGAATCATCACCGAGCTAGACACCCGCGGCGTGCCCTACCAATTTGGCCAAGGTGGTCAAGCATTGCTGGTGCCTAGCGATCAGGTTCATACCCTGAGGCTTCAGCTTGCCGAACAGGGCCTTCCACAGGGGGGCAATCTTGGCCTTGAGCTTATGGAGACCCAGGCATTTGGTATCAGCCAGTTCGCTGAACAGGTCAATTTCCAGCGCGGCCTTGAGGGAGAACTTGCTCGCTCTATTGAGTCCTTAGGGCCCGTTGAAAGCGTGCGCGTTCACCTGTCTATGGCGAAACCGTCTGTCTTTATCCGTGACCGTGAACCAGCCAAAGCCTCTGTCGTACTGACCCTTTTACCAGGTCGCGTTCTTGGTGAAGGTCAAGTCAGTGCCATTGTGCATATGGTTTCCAGCAGCGTGCCAGAGCTTGCCATTGAGGATGTCACCGTTGTTGATCAAAATGGTCGACTGTTGACTGCTAATAGCGCCCAAGGAAGTGACCTAGACGGCACCCAGCTCGCCTATATCACTGAAGTAGAGCGCTCCTACCAGCAGCGCATTGAGAACATTCTTTCTCCAATCGTGGGCAATAGTAATGTGCGTGCGCAAGTGGCTGCACAGATAGACTTTTCGCGTCGCGAGCAAACATCAGAGCGCTATAGCCCCAATCAGGCACCCAATGAATCAGCGGTTCGTAGCCGCCAGCTTAGCCTCTCTTACGATGGAGAAGATCCGTTAGCCACCGGCATTCCTGGGGCGTTAAGCAATACGCCTCCCGGAGTTGCCCCCTCCCCCATCAACCAGCCAGAAGAAGGTGATGAGGAAACTGAACCAGGCGCTCTTACCAACTTGCGCCAAGAAGACGTGGTTAACTATGAAGTCGACCGCAGCATTGAACACATTCAACACCGGCTGGGGCAAGTGCAACGGCTATCTGCCGCGGTTGTCGTTAATTTCCGCAATGTGACGAATGAAGAAGGCGTGGTTGAGCAGGTAGCACTCAGCGCAGAAGAAATTGCTCAAATCGAACGTCTAGTACAGCAGGCCATGGGGTTCTCAGAGCTACGCGGCGACCAAGTAGAGGTTGTGAATACGCCCTTTGCTGGCGACGATGACACCCGCGCTGAGCCTGTCTGGTGGCAGCATCCTGACAATCTGGCCATGGCAGCTACTCTAGGCCGCTACTTGCTGGTTGCACTGGCAGCGCTGCTACTCTATTGGCTGATTTTACGCCCGCTCATTAAACGCTACACGCAGCCTCCCGTCATGGCGGCAGCGGCGCCTGGCGACATGCTGAACACCAGTGTGGGCGGTGAAGAGGACGAGCAGGAGGGTGAAGGTGGCGCCGATGACGATGATACCTACAGCAACAAGCCCAAGCGCCGTCGTAAAACGTCACTCTACGAACATAATCTTAACGACCTGCGAGAAATGGCCCAGGAAGATCCCCGCATGGTCGCCATGATCATTCGCAGCTGGATGAACGCCAATGACTAGCATTGCTGAAATGAGCGGCGCGCGTAAAAGCGCCATTCTCCTGCTGGCACTGGACGAAGACAGCGCCGCTGAAATCTTCAAGTTTCTCAGCGCCAGCGAAGTGCAAGAAATCAGTACCGAAATGGCACGGCTTCATCAGATCTCACATGAAGATATGAAGGCCGTCCTTGAAGCGTTCCACCGCGAAACGGAAGAGTTTGTGGCGCTGAACCTCAACTCTAGCGAGCATATTCGTTCGGTACTTACCAAAGCATTGGGCAGCGAACGCGCGACCAGCCTGATCGAAGATATTCTCGAAACGACGGGCGAGAACTCTGGTATCGATGCGCTCAACCTGATGGAAGCGTCGATGGTCTCCGAGCTGATTCGTGACGAGCACCCGCAGATTATTGCAACGATATTAGTCCACCTGGATCGCCATCAGGCAGCAGACATCCTCGAGTTCTTCGAAGAGAAGCTGCGTAATGATGTCGTCCTCCGGATTGCTACCTTTAGCGGCGTACAGCCCGCCGCTTTGCAGGAACTCACCGAAGTACTTACCAGCATGCTGGATGGCCAAAACCTCAAGCGCAGCAAAATGGGCGGCGTAAGAACAGCGGCGGAAATCCTTAACCTGATGAACTCTTCTCAAGAAGAAGTGGCCATCGAAACAGTTCGCTCTCACAGCGAAGATCTTGCCCAGAAGATTATCGACGAGATGTTCCTATTCGAGAACCTACTCGACCTGGACAACCGTGCGATTCAGATGGTGCTGCAGGAAGTGGAAACCAACTCGCTGGTGGTGGCGCTCAAGGGTGCCCAGGATGCGCTGGTGGACAAATTCCTTCGCAACATGTCTCAGCGTGCCGCCGATTTGGTACGCGAAGATATGGAAGCCCGCGGCCCCATTCGCGTTTCACAAGTGGAAACCGAACAGAAAGCGATCCTGCAAATTGTGCGCCGTTTAGCAGACTCCGGGGAAATCGTCCTAGCGGGCGGAGACGACGAGTATGTCTAACCCCGAGTTTGACCGCCACGGCGACTGGCGGCGCTGGCAAATGGATGAGCTGACGACGGCAAACAGTACCTTGCCGACAAACCGTGCTCCCGTGCCGACAGAGCATCAACGCAAAGTAGAAGCTGCTCGGCGTGCCGCGGAAGAGGCTCGCGCTCGCGAAGAGCAAGAACGACAAGAAATATACGAACGTATTCGTCAAGCTGCTGAAGAAGAGGGTTATCAAGCAGGCTTAGCACGAGGACATGAAGAGGGCTACGCCCAAGGGCTTAGCGAAGGTCGCGAACATGCCGCTCAAGAGTTGAATACTCAGATTCGCCAAAGCGTGACACCCCTCGCTGCGCTCGCCAAACAGTTCTCAGATGCACTTGAAAAAATAGACGAAACGATTGCTCACGATCTAGCAGAGCTCGCACTTGCCACGGGCAAACAATTAGCCGGCGATGCACTTGAAGCGCATCCCGAGCATATTTTAGCGGTTGTTCGAGAATTACTGCATACCGAGCCGCCGCTAGTAGGCAAGCAACGCCTATGGCTTAACCCTACTGACCACGAGCAGGTATCAGAGCACCTGGGGAGTGAGCTAGAAGCGGCTAACTGGACACTGCAACCCGATGATCAATTAGCCCGTGGTGGCTGCCGTTTAACCAGCGCCCAAGGCGAACTAGACGCTACCTTCGAAAGTCGCTGGCACAGCGTTCAGGCCCAGCTCCGCAAACGCCATAGCACGCCTTCCTCAGGTTAACGCCATGAACCACTTCAGTTGCCCACACCAGCACCGATGGCAAAAAGCCCTGCAGCGCACGACTCAGCGCGTTGGACGGCTGCCTTATTACCGCACCAGCGGTCGCGTGGTGCGGGCAACGGGTATGGTCATTGAGGTGGTTGGACTAAGAGTGGCCGTTGGCAGCGCCTGCCAAATTGAGCTTCCCGGAGCCGATGGCCGTTTAAACGAAAGCGATAAACATGCTGAAGCAGAAGTCGTCGGCTTCTCTGGTGACAAGCTTTACCTCATGCCGCTTGAGGAAATTTCCGGCCTGATGCCTGGCGCGCGTGTGACACCACTGGTCGATGGCAATGGCCATAGCGCTCGCCGCTTCCCGATAGGCGATGACCTGCTTGGCCGCGTACTGGATGGTAACGGCAATCCCTTGGATGATCGCGAAGGCGTAGAAGAAGCACCGCGCACAACGCTTCAGTCCCGCCCTCTCAATCCGCTGTCGCGGGCACCCATTGAGTCGCAAATCGATGTCGGCATTCGCGCCATCAATGCGCTACTGAGCGTCGGCCGAGGACAACGTATGGGGCTATTCGCTGGCTCTGGCGTTGGTAAATCCGTACTGCTCGGGATGATGGCCCGCTATACCCAGGCCGATGTGATTGTGGTGGGCTTGATTGGCGAGCGTGGCCGTGAGGTTCAGGACTTCATCGACAATATTTTGGGCCCTGAAGGGCGGCGACGCGCAGTGGTGGTCGCCGCGCCTGCCGACACTTCCCCGCTACAACGCTTACAAGGGGCTGCCTATGCAACGCGTATTGCTGAAGGCTTTCGCGATGCAGGGCGCAATGTGCTTCTGATCATGGACTCCTTAACGCGTTATGCCATGGCTCAGCGGGAAATCGCTCTCGCCATCGGCGAACCGCCTGCTACTAAAGGGTATCCACCCTCCGTCTTCGCCAAATTGCCTGGCTTGGTAGAACGGGCGGGTAACGCGGAACGAGGCGGCGGTTCAATTACTGCGTTTTACACTGTGTTGACGGAAGGCGATGACCAGCAAGACCCTATCGCTGACTCCGCCAGGGCTATTTTGGACGGTCATATCGTGCTGTCACGAACGCTGGCAGAAGCCGGGCACTACCCCGCCATCGATATAGAGGCTTCGATCAGCCGCGCGATGACCGCCATCGTCACGCCCGAACAACAGCAGAAAGCACGCACCTTTAAACAGATTTTTTCTCGCTATCAACGCAACCGTGACTTGATCAGCGTAGGAGCCTACAGCCCTGGGCATGACCCAAGGCTGGATGAAGCCGTCAATCGCTTTCCTGAACTGGAGCGATTCCTTCAACAAAATATTGATGAGTGTGCAACGCTTGAGGAGTCACGCCAGGCCCTGCACACGGTAGTGGGAGGCTAAATGAGTCATCAACAGCTCGACATGCTGACAGGTCTCGCCCGCGACGCTCGCGACCAAGCAGGAAAACTGCTGGCTCAAGAGCGCCAAACTCAGCAACAGACAGAAGCTCAGCTGCAGTCCCTCAACCGCTATCGTGTGGAGTATGCTGAGCGTTTGCAGCAAGCCATGCGTGATGGCATTGACCCCGCTACCATGTACAACTATCAACAGTTTTTAGCGTCACTGGATGCCGCCGTTAGCCGCGCAAGGCAAGCACTCGCCGCTCAGCAAAAACGCGTCCAACAAAGTCAGCAGCACTGGCAGCAAGAGCAGCGCAAACTCTCTTCTTACGATACACTGGCCTCGCGTCGGCTGTTAGAAGAGCATCGCCACCAGGCACGTCATGAACAAAAAGCCAGCGACGACATGGTCACTAACCGCCTTGCCCGCCAGCCGTCTGATAAACCACTTTAGCGTCGCGCTAGGAAACGTATCTATGAATATTCAATTGTTACTTTCTGCGAACCCAAATCAGGGTAGTGGCGCATCGGCCTCTCAGGCAACGGGCGCACAGGGTCTCTCGAATGGGTTGTTCCGACAGGCGATGCTGCAAGCTAATGAAGGGCCGCCACGTCTTCCTCAGGAACTCTCTTACAGCACAGCGCCGGTCACTCAGGAATCAGCCGCCCTGAACGAGTTCGCATCACTGCTGGAGTCACTAGGCATTGAGCTAAACCAAGAGGCACTTGAAGCGCTGTTCGCCCAGTTGCAAACCGCTGAACAGCCCTCTCTTGAACAGTTGGCTACGCTGCCAGGCGTGCCTGACGTCACCTCGGAGTCCTCACTTTCAGCGCTGGATGAAATTTCCAGCCGGCTCTCATTGGTCGCGGCGTTCAGTGAATTGACAGCCCAACCGACGTCTGCCACAGCAGAAATCACCTCGATTGCCGCCATCGCTGAGCAGTTAGCGATTAGCCAACAAGATGCCACCGCGCTAGTTGCTGCTTATCAGCAGCTAGCCAGCAGCACAGGGGCGACAGGATCTAATCAACGCCTTGAAACGCTTAACCAGCAGATAGCCTCGCTACTCGCAAGTCACTCTGCCACCAATGCTCCCGCTAATGGCCAGCCAGCGTCCGGCACGCTGACCACTGCGAACCTGCAAACCGTACACGTGAGTAGCGAAGCAATGGCGAGCGCTCTGGCGGTGAGCGGTGGCACTGGCGAAGCCGCTGCGCGGCTTAGCAGTGGTAGCGAACTAGCGTTCAATTTGCCAAGCGCTAGCGGTACATCTCAGCCTATTGCTGCCTCAACGGGTACATCACTGCCTTCTTCCATTGGCACCCCTGTGTCTCATCCCGCCTGGCCCTCACAGCTCGGACAGCAACTCATTCAGTTTGCCCAGAAAGGCGGTGAACAGCACATACAAATGAAGCTGCACCCAGCAGAGCTTGGCCCGCTGTCTATTTCGTTAAAGATGACAGAGCATGGGGCACAAGCACACTTCTTATCCGCGCATGCCCAAGTTCGCCAAGTGATTGAGCAAGCTATTCCCCAGCTTCGCGAAGCGCTGGCTGAGCAAGGTATTTCGTTGGGAGATACTTCTGTCGGTGAACAAAATACTTCTAACGAGCAGGCCTTTGCCCAGCAAAACACCACACCCGGCTCCATGGGAGACGATAGTGGAGTAGATAGCGAGGCAGGGATACCGATCACGGAAAGCGCGCCTGTTGCAATCGATGGCCGAGTAGACCTTTATGCTTAAGCCTCGCCCTGCGCGTGGTTATGATATTAATGATAGTCATTAGATTAACTAGCTAAACCAAAAGATAGGCTCTCCAAGGAAGCCTGTTCGTTTCTTCACCATCACTCGCGTTAGGCATAATGCTTGGCTAGCGTCATGCGTGAACTTCATGGGAACAACAATGGCAGAATCAAGCGGCGGATCTAAAAAACTGCTTTGGGTAATGATTATTCTCGTTTTGCTCTCTACGGCAGGAGCAGCAGCGGCCATCTACCTGGTACTTGACCAGCGCGATAGTAGCGTAGAGGGCGAGGCTCAACAGCAAACGATTGAGCATACGCCACCGGTGTTTACGCAGATTGAGCCCTTTACCGTTAACCTAGCGGATGATCGCTATGGTTCACGACTGCTTTACACAGGTATTACGCTGCGTGTTGGCAACGAGCAGAGCAAAGCGCTCATTGAAGAACACATGCCACAAGTTCGTAGCCGCCTGTTGATTTTGCTGTCAGGCAAGCAGGCAGATCAGTTGACCTCTACCGAAGGTAAAGAGACGCTCGCTCAAGAGATTATCAACCGTCTGAGCGTTCCTCTCACTGAAAATCAGCCCCCTTTAGAACTTCGGGAAGTGCTGTTTACCGAATTCATTGTGCAATAGCCTAGGGAACTGGAGCCGTTCATGTCGCAGGACGATCTACTGTCCCAGGAAGAAATTGACGCCTTATTAAAAGGCGTCAGTGGTGATGATGAGCCCTCCGCGGCGTCATCTCAAACAAAAGACGAGTCTCGTATTCGTCCCTATGACCCCTCGACGCAGCATCGGGTCATCCGGGAACGTTTGCACGCTCTTGATTTTATTAATGAACGTTTTGCACGCTACTTCCGTAATGGGCTATTTAACCTGATTCGACGTAGCTCGGACATCACCGTTGAGTCCGTGAGTTATCAGAGCTTTAGTAACTTTTCGCGTAATGTCCCCGTACCGACCAACCTAAATATTGTCTCCATGAAACCGCTACGCGGCTCCGCGCTCGTCGTGTTTCCGCCCAATTTGGTATTTATGGTGGTTGATAATTTGTTCGGTGGAGACGGACGCTTCGTCACCAAGTCAGATGGCCGCGAGTTCACCAATACCGAGCAGCGGATTATTCAGCGACTGCTCAATCTCGCCATTGATGCGTATCAGGAAGCGTGGAAAGTGGTGTACCCGCTTGAGGTGAATTTCTTACGCTCTGAGATACAGTCGAAGTTTGCCAACATCACTAACTCTCCCAATGAGATTGTGGTGAATACCAAGTTCAATATCGAAGTGGGCAACCTCACCAGTAGCTTTCAGATCTGCATGCCGTACGCCATGATCGAGCCACTGCGCGATTTGCTCGTCAACCCTATTAATGACAGCAACCATGACAGTGACGGCTCATGGTCACGCCGAATGGCCAGTGAGCTACGCCAATCCGAAGTGGAGCTAGTGGCAGAATTTGCGCAAATCCCCAGCCGTATTGCGCATGTGATGGGCCTGAAAAAAGGGGATGTTCTGCCCATGGATATCCCTAGCACTATCACCGCACGCGTTGACGGCGTCCCTGTCATGGAGTGTGAATATGGCAGCCAACGCCAGCAACGCGCATTACGCGTGCTGCGTATGATCGATCACGCTGCTATGAATAACGTATCGTCCAAGGACTTTATTAAAGGTTCAACGCGACAGAAAGCCAAGGAACCCAAAGCATGACTGACCCTAAAAAACCCGATCAAAATGTCTCTGATGACGATTGGGCGGAAGCCATGTCTGAACAAGAAGAGCCGTCGTCTGACGCAGATGCTGCCAGCGACGACGAGGATCCTTGGGCAGCTGCCATGGCCGAACAAGAGGCTGCCGAACAACCCGAGGCAGACGACGAACCGGCTAAGGAAGCGCCTCAAGCTAAGTCTGCTAGCGATGAAGTCTTTCGCCCTCTAAGTGCAGAGCAAAGTAACGCGCCTTCCCGTGATCTCGAAATGATTATGGATATTCCGGTCAAGCTGACCGTTGAATTAGGCCGTACAAAGCTCACAATCAAACAGCTGCTAGAGTTAGCGCAAGGCTCTGTCATTGAGCTGGAAGGGTTGGCAGGCGAACCAATGGATATTCTCATCAATGGCTATTTGATTGCCCAAGGGGAAGTCGTAGTAATCGAGGATAAATACGGCATTCGTATTACCGAGATTATTACGCCATCTGAGCGCATTCATAAATTAAATCGATGAGCGTTGCAACGTCCAGTGCGCAAGCCCCCCTAGATGCATTAGGTGGCGGCGAGGCATTAATTGGCATGGCAGCCATAGGCAAAACTGCTGCCGCACTTGCGTTGGTGATTGCGATTATTTTGCTGTGCACATCGCTGCTCAAACGCTGGCAGCAGCATCGTCATGATGACGGTGCGCGCTTACGCATTGTTGGCACCACCGCTGTCGGCACACGCGAACGTATTGTAGTGGTCGAAATTGAAGACACATGGCTTGTATTGGGCGTCAGCGGTGGCCGTATTAGTAAATTGCACGAGCGCCCGGCGCCTACTGATCGCACACCTACCCCCCTAAGCCCATCGACCCGCTTTTCTCAGCGTTTAGCCAGCGCACTGGCCAATAGCCGTGGTAAAAGCGACAACTCCTCTTCAGACTCTCAGCAATCATCATGACATACGCTCAGCATTTTGCCTGGCCCACCTCGCGTCAATGGTGGCTGATGAGTATTCTCATCGCCTGTTGCCTACTGGCCTTCCCTGCCGACGCCCAGCAGCTACCTGGATTAGTCTCTCAGCCAACGGAAGGCGGAGGTCAGCAGTGGTCTCTCTCATTACAGACACTGCTGTTCTTAAGCTCGCTGGCCTTCTTGCCCGCGATGCTACTCATGATGACCAGCTTTACTCGCATCATCATTGTGCTTAGTTTGCTCAGAACAGCGATGGGCACACAAGCAACCCCTCCTAACCAAGTGCTATTGGGTATTGCGCTTTTTTTAACGTTTTTTATTATGTCGCCCGTACTCAACCAGGTTTACGACACCGCCTGGGTGCCGTTGACCGACGAAGTGATTAACTTTGAAGAGTTTCTACTTCGTGCCCAACTGCCCTTCCGCGAATTTATGCTCGCGCAGACACGCGAACCGGACCTGGCACTCTTTGTGCGTTTAGCGGATATCGGACCGATGCAAGGTCCAGAAGATCTTCCCATGCGTGTCTTGTTGCCCTCTTTTGTGACCAGCGAACTCAAAACCGCTTTTCAAATTGGCTTTACTATCTTTATTCCCTTTTTAATTATTGATCTGGTGGTAGCAAGCGTCTTAATGGCTTTAGGAATGATGATGGTTCCGCCCATCACTATTTCACTGCCATTTAAGCTCATGCTCTTCGTCCTAGTAGATGGATGGCAACTGATTATTGGCTCGTTAGCAGAAAGTTTTTATATGCTTTAATGTCGCAAGGCGCGGCGAGGAGTATCTATCCATGACACCTGAAATGGTGATGAGTGTCGCTTATCAAGGTATGCGCGTGACGCTTTTTTTGGCGGCCCCCATATTGTTAGCCGCACTGTTTACCGGCTTAATCGTCAGCCTTTTTCAGGCCGCTACTCAAATTAACGAGATGACGCTAACGTTTATCCCCAAAATTTTAGCCGTCTTTGCCGTTTTAGTGCTGGCAGGCCCCTGGCTCATCGGCTTAATTACAGACTATACAACGCGACTATTCACCAATATTCCCGCGATGGTGATGTAGCCAGTGGTTGAGGTAACGTTTGCACAGCTCCAAGGGTGGCTGGTGGCTTTTTTTTGGCCCTTTGTACGTATCACGGCCTTTATGACAGCAACACCTTTATGGGGCCACTCCAGCATCCCTAATCAAGCAAAAGTGGCTCTGGCTGCTGTCATTGCTATCGTGATCGCGCCGGTTCTCCCTCCTATGCCCAATGTGCCGCTGATGTCATGGGCAGGGCTTGGCATTATTATTGAGCAAATGCTGATAGGCATCGCGATTGGATTAGTGATGCACATCGTATTTGCCGTTGTACAAGCCGCCGGTGAGTTTATCGGCCTGCAGATGGGCCTTGCTTTCGCAAGCTTCTTTGACCTCTCCAGTGGCACCAACATTATGGTGCTGTCCCGTATTCTCTATATGGTCACTCTGCTCATGTTTCTCGCCTTTAATGGCCACCTGATGGTCCTAGAGACGCTGGTCATGAGCTTTCAGACACTACCCATTGGCATTGGCACTCTGAATCCAAATGCTTTTGAACTATTGGCGCGCTATGCAGGCACCATCTTCGCGTCAGGCATGCTGCTTGCCCTGCCGCTGGTCGCTTCGCTACTCATTATTAGTCTGGCACTAGGGATTCTCAACCGCTCCGCACCGCAGCTCACCGTTTTTAATATCGGCTTTCCTGCCTCGCTAACCGTTGGGCTGGCACTGCTGATGGTCTTAATGAGTGATATTGGCAGTTTTCTACAGCAGTTATTTAGCCAAGGAATCGGCTTTACCCAGAGCCTCATCGAAACCATGGCCCCCCTAAACTAAAATGCCCCGGCACAATGGCCGGGGCATCCAAACATCAATACTGCGCGTTAAACCATTACATAAAGTCGAACAACGACATGCCTTTAATATCTACGAACGCTTTCTGAGCCGCTTGGAGGCCTACTTGGCGCAAGCTATATTCTGAAATAGCGTCGGCATAGTCTAGATCAACCAAGTCAGAGAGCGTTTGCTCGTAGTTGAGCATGCGGTTGCTGCCAACCGCATCGATCACGTCTAGCTCGTTGAGCCGGGCACCAGCGGAGGCACGTACGGTAAGGACGTTATCCAGCGAATTGTCTAAATCACGCATGGATGTGTTCAAAGTATTACGCAATGCAGCTTTTTGAGCAGTACTTTCCGCAGGCGTCTCTAATACACGGATGGCTGCTTCCATGGTACGAAACAGGTCAGCGGGACGCTGCTCGCTACCTGATTGAGCCACCAGAATTTCATCTCCCACCTCAGGAGTGCCTTTAAGTGACAGGCTCACTCCTCCGAAACTGAGCTGCTCACCAGCAACGTCGTAAGGCTGGTCTTCAAGACCTGCGACAGGCTGCCAAGTGCCAACATCGCTATCGAACTGCTCGACGCTGTAAGTGGGGTTTTCGTCACCGTCTTCAGCAAACAAAACACGGAAACTCTCTCCATAATCAGGGTCGTTAACATTAGTGACCTGTGGGCCACTGAAGGTAACGCTGCCTTCGTTGACGGCATCCGCTTCGGCAATATAACCGGCGCCACTAGGCACACCCTGAAAAATCGTTGCACCGCTTTCAGTTACGGGCATTAAACGAGAGGCATCAACACGTTGTAAGCGGGCATTGGTATCGCCGTTATACTCAATGTTTCCCATAGCTGACTTGACGAAGGGGGGTGCGTCATCTTTATAGCCGCCAAAAATATAGCGGCCGTTACCATCAGTGGCATTGGCTTGACCAATCATTGTTTCATAGACGCCCTTCAGCTCACTGGCGATGGATTCACGGTCAACATCGCTAAGCGTGTCACTAGAGGCCTGTATCAACAGCGTTTTAGCACTCGTCACCGCATCACTGATACTGTTTAAGATGCTCTCTGTTTGCGCTAAGGAGTTGCGGGCGGATACCCGCGAATCTTCATACTGCTGGGTAATGGCTTTGGATTGATCAACTCCCACTGCACGTGATGCTGCCTGCGGATCATCAGAGGGGTTAACCACACGACGACCGCTAGCAATTTGCTGACTGACTTTAAGAAAATCATTCTGCTGACGGTTAATAGAAGCCGTACTTTGCTCATACATAGTGACCGAACTGACACGCATCGCCTAAGCTCCTATTAATTCCGCAGATTCAAAATGGTATCCATAATCGTACCAGCTGTATCGATCACACGGGCATTGGCTT
Source organism: Halomonas sp. SIMBA_159 (assembly GCF_046536035.1). Classification (NCBI taxonomy): domain Bacteria; kingdom Pseudomonadati; phylum Pseudomonadota; class Gammaproteobacteria; order Oceanospirillales; family Halomonadaceae; genus Halomonas; species Halomonas sp. SIMBA_159. Next base: position 11,975 of record NZ_JAWJBT010000011.1, on the reverse strand, counting down.
GATAGAACTGTTGGTAACGAATCAGGTTGGCCGCCTCTTCGTCAAGGTTAACCCCGGACTCAGACTGCTGTACGGCGCGTAGCTGATCTGTCAAACCTTGACGTGCATCTAAATTCACCTGGGTAATGTTGGTGCGGTTACCAACATCACTGACCAGGGCACCATACGCACCGCTTACGGATGCACTACCACCTACAATGTTTTTACTTTGCAGGTTTTGTAAAGCAAGCGCATTCCTGTTGTCACCAGCGCCAGCAGCAATCCAATCAGCAGGATCATCAGTAGGATTTATCGGTTGGCCTGCAGCGATTTTATCGGTATCAATCAGGTTCACTTGCATACCGTTTGCGGCGCGTCGTACCGGTTGCACCTCAAACTGATCACCGTTAATAGGCGTATTACTAAACGTCATGGCAATACCGCCAAAAGACAGCGTATTGTTGGCTGCATCCCAACCTGCTCCAATATCGACAGCGGCACCGCTATCATTACGAGATACTGTTGGCACGCCGCCATTAAAGCTGACGGTATAATCTGTTGCGCGCAGCTGCTCAATATTATCGGCATCAAACGTTATAGAGCTTATCGTGACAGCGCTATTGTCTTCGTAGCTATACGCTTGTGGGGTACGAGTATTAAAGAAGTCTTCGCCCTGCACACCATCCAAATCAACGCCCTGCTTATGCTGTTCGTTGAACGCCACTGATAGTGATACAGCAAGCTGACCAATTTGGTTTTGAGTTTTATCCAGTGTTTCAGAACGGAAGGTCATCAAACCACCTAGCGCACCCCCTTTCACCGTCGACTCATCTAGCTGTACGAGGTTACCGCCCCCATCGCGGTATCCCACTACCGTGCGCTGCGGATCATAATCGGCCTCCATAGGTTCAAGCTTAAATGAGCTAGTCCCTGTGACTAATGGCTGGCCATTAGGCAGGCTAATGTTATAGGTCTTGCCGTCTTGCACGTTAAGACGCAAATCCATTCGATCATTCAGCTCAGAGACCAAAAAATCACGCTGGTTGAGCAGGCTGTTAGGGGCTTCGCCGGTGCGTGCGCGAGCCAGGGCGATCTCTTTGTTGAGACCGGCAATCTGCTCTACCGTGTTATTAACCTGAGTGATCTCGTCTGTGATCTGGTTATTGATATTGCTCTGCATATCCTGCAGATAACCATCAAACGATCGGAACTGAGCGCTTAATGTATTCGCAGTGCCAAGAACACCTTGGCGTGCCGCTGGATCTGACGGAGAGCTTGCTAGATCTTCCAGTGAGGAGAAGAACGTCTGCATGAGCGGGGAAAGCCCTGCGTCACGATCGGCCAGCAGGTTATCAATCTGTGAGACCTGATTGTAGTAAGTCTCCAGTGCACTGGACTGCGTCTTAGCGTTATTGAGCTGGTTGGCCACATAGGTATTGAACTGGCGTTCGATATCATCAACGCGTACGCCTCCACCAACACGCCCTTCGCCCAGCTGCGTTAGCTCGCGATTATAGCTCGGTGTATAGACGTTACTAATATTGTTACTGGTCGTATTGAGGGCATTTTGCGCCGTATTGAGGCCGCTTAAGCCGATCGAAAACATGCTCATGGTTCAATTCCTTAGGCCGATTCTCTACTTATCGGCAGTGCACAGCAAAACTTAAGTGTGGCCTAACGAGAATCCGCCAACAGGCTGCTCGCAGTCGTTAGCGGGCCCATGGTGTTCATCACCGACACGAGTTTATCCGCATAGCGCGGGTCAGTTGCATAGCCACCTCGCTGCAATTCACGCGCGGCCTGCTCAGCGTTGGCTGCCTGTACGACCCCAGCGTAGCGCGGATTATTGCCTATCAAATTGGCATAGTCGGTAAAGGCGTGTTCAAAGGAGTCATACACACGGAACGTATCGACGACTTGCGTGCGGCGACCGTTCACATACTCGTGGGTCACGATATCAGTGGTTTTGCCTTGCCACTGGCTACCCGCTTTAATGCCAAATAAGTTGTAACTATTGTGACCTTGCTGGGTCGCTATTTCATGCTGCCCCCAGCCTGTCTCTAAGGCTGCCTGAGCCAGAATAAGCTCAGCAGGCACACCAGTGGCAGCACTGGCTGCCTGCGCAGGAGTGGCCAGTGTTTGCACGAAACGCTCGACATGATCATGTGAAGACGCTGCCGGACGCGGGGCTTCTGCCAACGCGGCGGGTGCGCTGCTCACTCCTTCCTGTTGGCGGATGGCGTCCAGCTCATCATAAAAACGGCCGCTGCCCGCACTAGCAGGCATCAAGGCGTTGCCAGGCTGTAGCGGATTATCCAGCACGCGCGGTGTACCACGGGGGATGCCTGCAATCAGTGTCTGAAGCTCTTGGTCAGGATTGCTGGCTTGACCAACCGCCCCTTGGCGCTGCAACTGTTCCACCAGCGCATCGGCTAGACCCACTCCACGGGAGGCCATGACTTGTGACCACTGCTGGTCGAGCATGGATTGATAAAAAGACGTATCGCGACTCTCCAACAGTCCTGATGTCGGCGTGGCATCCCGCATGCTTTTGACCATCATCTGGATAAAAAGAGCTTCGAATTGCTGCGCCGCACCTTGCACACCGGCTTCGGGATCAACACGCGCATTATGCTGCAGCCGTTGAAAGCCGTTCATATCCAGCGCAAACTGGCTGGTCATATCGCCCATGCTCATCAGATGATCTCCAGCTCAGCACGCAAAGAGCCTGACGCTCTCAACGCTTCTAGAATCGACATTAAATCCTGAGGTGTTGCTCCTAGCGCATTCAACGCATTCACTACGTCTGCCAAATCAGCCCCTTCGACGATTTGCAGGTAGGCTTCCTGCTGTTCGATATCGATATCTGCGTCCGGCACGACCACCGTTTCGCCTTGCCCTAAGGGGTTGGGCTGGCTCACGCCAAACTGGGTATCAATCATGATCGAGAGGTTTCCGTGAGCGACCGCCGCTCGGCGTAGCGTCACCGCGCTATTCATCACCACGGAACCCGTGCGTGCATTGAGCACCACCTTGGCAGGTGCCTCCATGGGAGTGACCTGAACGTTCTCGACGCGCGCCATAAAGTTGACACGCTCATTGGCATCCATGGGGCCGTCTAAGGCGATAACACGACCGTTGCGCGCATAGGCAACGGACTGCCCAAACTCACTGTTTATCGCCGTCACCATGCGTTGAACGGTGCCAAAATCAGCATCATTGAGCTGCAGCTCAATCACGCCACCGTTGCCACCCAAGTTTAGCGGCACTTCACGCTCCACGAGAGCGCCATTAGGGATACGTCCTGATGCTTGCTGGTTAATTTGTACGCTACTGCCACCTGCCTGTGCACCGGCGCCACCCACTAACATGTTGCCTTGAGCGATGGCGTAGGTATCACCGTCAGCACCTTTAAGCGGTGTCATTAATAGCGTGCCACCGCGCAGACTACTGGCATTGGCAATCGAGGAAACAACGATGTCTAAGCGTTGCCCAGGACGAGAAAACGGCGGTAGATCTGCCGTGACCATCACCGCAGCAACATTGCGCAACTGCAGGTTCGTGCCGGGCGGAACGGTGACGCCAAGCTGCGACAACATGTTGGTCAAACTCTGGCTAGTAAACGGGGCTTGAGTCGTTTGGTCACCACTTCCATCTAGCCCCACGACCAAGCCATAACCCACCAGTTGGTTATCACGCACGCCTGCAAAACCCGCCAGCTCACGCACTCGCTCCGCATGGGCAGGCAGTATCACCAAACAGAGAGTGATCAGAATTGCGAAGCGCGCGGCGACTTTAAGACGTTGATACGCTTTCCACTGTATAGCCATTTCACCAGGTCTCTGTTGTCGAGCTTGTTAACACGCCTAGAACGGCGACACATTCAGGAAAAAGCGCTGCAGCCAGCCCATATGCTGCGCTTCGTTAATATAGCCATCGCCCACGTACTCGATCCGTGCATCGGCCACTTGAGTGGAAGGCACGGTATTTTGCGCGGTGATCGTACGAGGATTCACGACGCCCGAAAAGCGAATGAACTCGGTGCCCTGGTTGATTGCGATCTGTTTCTCACCGCGCACCCGCAAGTTACCGTTATTCATTACTTCTAGTACGGAGACGGTAATCGTACCGGTAAACGTATTGTTCGCCTGAGAGCCGCCGCCACCCGCAAAGTCGCTGGCTCCCTCGATATCGAAACCGTACTCGGCCAGCGTATCAAGCACATCGGGGAGCTGAGCTAAGTCCAGACCCGCACTGCCGGAACGGTTGGCGTTGGATTGGGCATTCTTACTCGCGCTCACCTCTTCATCGAGCACGATGGTGAGAATATCGCCTATCGTACGAGGGCGACGATCTTCAAAGAGCGGCTGATAGCCCCGGCGTGCCTGATAGATGGAGCCGTTAGGCACCGGCGGTGGCCGATCAATGATGGTGATCTGCTCTTGCTCGCCGACCACCGAGGCTCGGGGTATTTGTGCGCACCCTGACGTCACCAGCAGAATCAGCGCTAAACCAGCCAGCACGCAGCGGTGTAACATAACGTTCAATTTCAACATAGCGCGACCTGTTAAGAGGCTCTGACGAACAGTGGCATTAGAGCTGGCTTAAACGCGCTAGCATTTCGTCGCTGGTAGAGACAGCTTTGCTATTAATCTCATAGGCCCGCTGCGTTTGGATCATATTGACCATCTCTTCAACCACATTAACGTTCGAGGTCTCGACGTACCCTTGGAACAGTCGCCCGGCACCGTTGTTACCCGGCGCATTTTGGTTTGGCGCACCAGAGGCACCGGTTTCCAAGTAAAGGTTGCCACCAACGCTTTCTAAGCCTGCCGGATTGATAAAGGATGCGACGTTAATCTGTCCAATATCGGCATCTTGAGCGATACCCGGTTGCCGAACGCTCACCGTACCGTCTTCACCGATCGAGACCGATAGCGCATTGGCTGGCACGAAGATCGCTGGCTCTAACGGATAGCCATTGGCGGTAACCATCTGGCCGTTTTCGTTTAGCTGAAAACTACCGTCACGGGTATAGCCAATCGTGCCGTCTGGCAACAGCACTTGGAAAAAACCTTCACCATTGATCGCGAGGTCGCGCGAGTTGCCCGTTTCTTCTAGGCCGCCTTGCGTGTGCAGACGCTCCGTAGCCACAGCACGCACCCCGGTACCGATCTGCATACCGGAAGGCAGACGGTCCTGAATGTTATTCTGCGCGCCCGGCTGACGCATATTCTGGTAGAGCAGGTCTTCAAAAACAGGACGCGAACGCTTAAAACCATTCGTGCTAACGTTCGCTAAGTTATTTGAAATAACATCTAATTTGGTTTGCTGAGACTCTAAACCAGTCTTGGCAGTCCACAGAGACTTAATCATATGTAGGTTCCCTTGGCTAAGTGGCTGCGATTAGCCCTGAATAGATAGAATGCTGTTGGCTCGTTGCGCATTTTCGTCAGCCGAACTGAGCATTTTCATTTGCATATCGTAACGACGCGCTACGTCAATCATCGATACCATGGCATCAACAGCGCTCACGTTACTGCCTTCCAGCGCTCCGCTGACCAAACGCGCATCTTCATCAGCCTGAAGTACGCCTGGCGCTCCGTCTTCACCCGCTGGCGCTCTAAATAACCCATCGTCTCCGCGCTCCAAACCTTGCTCATCTGGCGTGACGAGTTTTATCCGGCCAACATCTACCATGGCTGCGGGGCCTTCTCCCTGGGGAATGGCACTAATGGTGCCATCAGCACCAAAGGAAATCTGCGCCCCTTGCGGCACTGCAATTGGTCCTGCGTCTCCCATCACGGGGCGACCTACGCTGAGCAACACGCCGTCGCTATCAAGCTGCAAGTCCCCCCGACGAGTGTAGGTCTCTGTGCCATCTTCAGCTAACACCGCCATCCATGCATTTCCCTGCATAGCGACATCCAGCATACGCCCAGTACGCTCAATGGGGCCCTGTGAGAAATCGGTGCCCGGCGTTGTCGCAACGGCCGACACTCGGGTGGGCAGTGAGCCATCTCCTTGGACAGGAACTGAACGCACGGCGTGTAGCTGGGCGCGAAAGCCAGCGGTAGACACATTCGATAAGTTATTGCTGACTACCGACTGCTGATCCATCGAGTGTTTAGCGCCGCTCATGGCGGTGTATAGCATGCGATCCAAGACGTTTACTCCTTACCCGTTGGCCCACTCATTAGATATTAATGATGGTTTGCAGGAGCTCGTCCTGGGTACTGATGGTCTGTGAGTTTGCCTGGTACGCACGCTGAGCCACGATCATGTCGACCAGCTCACGGGCCATATCAACGTTGGATGTTTCAATCGCACTTGGCTGGATCAAACCGCGCAAGCCAGCCCCCGGCGCACCCAAGAGTTCTTGACCAGAGGTCCCTGTGGCTGCCCATAAATTGTCACCTTCAGGACGCAGGCCCTCAGGGTTACGGAAAGTCACCAGCGTTACTTGGCCAGCAGCACGAGACTCCTCATTTGAGTAGTTGCGCATGATAGTGCCATCTTCCTCAATGGTGATTCCAACGAGAGCGCCAGCCGTATAGCCGTCTTGAATCGTGTCATTGACCGTCGACTCACTAGCAAACTGGGTAGTCCCTTCAAAACTCAGCTCAATATCTAGTTCCGCCAAGGGGTTACCTGCACCAAATTCATTGTTATTGAAGATGGCATTGTTAGTATTCTCTGCCTGCAAAGTACCATTCTGAGTGAAGGTAAGGTTACCAAGCTCCACGTCATAGGTTCCTCCGTCAGCAGGGCCACCTGACATACGCCCATTCACATCCCATTGATTGGCTGCGGTCTTGGTAAAGTAAAGAGATAAGTTACGAGCATTACCTTGAGAATCAAAGACGGTGGCGTTGGTAGAGTAGTTATAGGTATTCGCGTTATCGGCATCAAACGCGGCAGCAATAACTGGCTGTCCAGAGTTCAAGTTCAGCGAAACGCCTAACTCTGCAGTGGCATTAGCAGGTAAGTCACCGGGAGGAATTTCCATAGGTACAACATTACCGCCCTCTTGTACGTTACCCTCAGCATCAGCAGGGTAACCCATAATCTGTGCGCCCTGCGCATTCACCAGGCGACCATCAGAGGTCATGGTTAACTGGCCGTTACGAGAATATCCAATCTCGCCATTCGGCTGCTGATAGCGAAAGAAGCCTTCACCCGCAATAGCTAAGTCCATGTTACGACTGGTGGATTCAATGTTGCCCTGACTGAAGTTCTGCAATACGGCGGATGTCCGCACACCCAAACCAACGCGTGAATTTGCAAATACATCCGCAAACTGGATATTGGAGCTTTTGAAACCAACGGTCTGCGAGTTAGCGATGTTGTTACCAACGACGCCGAGTTTTTGCTGCTGAGCGTTTAAGCCACTAAGTGCCTGTGTAAAACTCATGATGTTCCCCTGAAGAAAGTATCGACTAGCAAGTAATCAAAGAATTTGCTTAATTTGGTCGAGTGTCACTTGGCCATATATCGCACCGAGGTCCAGACGTACGTCACTGCCACCTGCTCCAGGCGAAACGCCTTGTACCAAGGCATAATTCAATGCGCGCGACTCCAGCAGCTCACCTTCGGCATTTGTGGCTTTGAAATTAACTCGATAAGCGCCTTCAGGAACGGCGTCGCCTCCGTTGGTCGTGCCACCCCAGCTAAACGACTCCACACCCGCCGCCACACTGCCCAGTTGATTGGTATAAACCACCTCACCGGACTGACTGGTAACTGTGACTTCTACCTGCTCAGCAGGGGAATCAAGCTCAATGCCAAACGGAGTGGCGTACGAACCATTTTCAGGATCGACGCTGACCATCACGTTATTGCCTGGCACCAGTACGGCTTTATCGATTAACCCAGCCGCCTGCAGCGTTTGCGCTGCGTCCATCTGCTGAGTAATGCCATTCAAGGTATCGTTCAGCTCCTCAATGCCGCTCACAGTATTAATTTGCGCGAGCTGAGAAGTCATCTCCGCGTTTTCCATCGGATTGAGCGGATCCTGGTTCTGTAGCTGAGTAATCAGCAATGTCATGAAGCTATCTCGCAGTTCGGCCGATTGGCGCGTTGATAGGCCGGACGTAGAACCATTACTGTTGATGCTATTAACGACACTCGTATCAATATTCATCGTTAGCCCTCACCGAGCGATAGCGTCTGGATCATCATTTGTTTGGTGGTATTGAAGACTTCTACGTTGGCTTGGTAAGAGCGTGACGCTGAAATCATATTGACCATTTCGTGAACCGGCTCAACGTTAGGCTTAGCAACATAGCCCTCTTCGTCAGCGGCAGGATGGTTCGGCATGTACTCCATGCGCAGCGGAGAGTCATCTTCGACTAGCTCGGTTACCCGCACACCTCCTACACCGTAGCGGTTGGCCTGAGCTTGGGTTTCAAACATGACATGCTTGGCACGATACGTTTCACCATCGGGTCCTGCCACGCTATCGGCATTCGCCATGTTGCTGGCCGTGACATTCATCCGCTGCGCCTGGGCGCTCATGGCAGAGCCGGCAATATCAAACGCTGAAAACATCGACATAGCTTATACTTCTCCTATTACTAGGTTATTCAGGCTGCATCGCATTTTTCAGGCCTTGAATACGACGGTTCATAATGGTGAGCGCGGCTTGGTAGCGCACCGCGTTGTCAGCGAACTGCGTCCGCTCCCGATCCATATCGACAGTATTACCGTCCAAGCTCGGCTGATCAGGAATCCGATACAGCAAATCTGCATTTCCCGCTCCACGCCAGGCAGGCCCTTCCCCCACCAAATGAAGGTCAGAGGTACGCGCTAACGTTAAGCCACCACCTTGCTGCTGAGCTTGGCCACCTTCTACGGCTTTTTTTAACTCGCTGGCAAAGTCGATATCCCGCGCTTTATAGTTGGGCGTATCTGCATTGGCAATATTGGCAGACAGCACTTGGTGTCGTTGCTGCCGCAAACCTAGCGCCTGTTGGTGAAAGTTAAAGGCAGATTCAAGCTGATCAATCATGCCGACCCTCGCTCGCTGAGAGGCAGAAATAAATCGGAAATTGTTGATGATGAATAATATGCTTGCTGCTTTCACCTTAAAGCATGGAACAGCTACCGTTTACACCAGCATTTCCCATGATGCGTAGAGTGCTTTTGCATTACACTGCCGTGCTGATGTTTATCATCTGTTCTTCTAAACTGAGCGATTTTTCCATGCGCCACTTGCTGCACGTTGCTGCACGCTGCTCAGCAGTTTTTCACTCCTTGCTAGTACTTTTATCTCTAGGCGCGGCTCAGCCGCTGTGGGCACAAACGACCGACCAGGCATTGGTCGATGCCGTTCAGCAATTTCTCTACCAAGAAACCCAGGCACTGGGCCAAGAGGTAGTCATCGAGATCTCTCCTCCTTCGCCACATTTGCCCGTTTGCTTACAACCTAGCCCCTTTTTACCCAATGCAAACCAAGCACCGATTGGACGCGTCTCTGTGGGAGTTCGCTGCGGCGAGGCCGGCCGTCAAACTCGATACCTGCAAGCCCAGGTGGATGTCATTGGTCGCTACATTGTGGCCAGTCAAGATATTGAACGCGGCACGCTTATAACGGCAGCGATGCTGACCCAGCGAGAAGGTAACTTAAGCGATTTATCTTCCCAAACACTGACGAATGAAGACGATGTGATTGGCAATGTTGCTCAACGACCCATTCGTAGCGGCAGCACCTTTCAGTCACATTTTTTGCAAGCGCCGAGTCTTGTTGAACGTGGTCAGCGCGTGACGGTCATAGCTGAAGGCGCGGGATTTCGTGTTTCCCGAGAAGGTGAAGCGCTGGAAGATGGCGCACAAGGAGAAACCATCCGGGTACGTTTTGGTTCTCGCGACATCATGAATGCGCGGGTAATTGACCGAGGCACATTAGTGGTGGATTTTTAGCCTGTCACCTAAAGTCTTTATGAATAAGGCCGATAATCAGTAATACAGCGCGCGGCGCCCCAACGTTGACGATGAGGCCAACAACGTGAAAATTGATAACCTGAATCCTCTGCTTCGCAGCAACCCAGCTCAGCAGCGGGATGACGCACAGAAAGTAGGTGGATCAAAACCATCTGAAACGGGAAATACCACCCGAGAAGCAACTCAACTTAGCCAATCCAGCATCGATAGCAGCCAAGATATCGATATGGCTAAGGTAGAAGAAATTCGCGAGGCTATTCGCGAAGGACGCCTTGAGGTACGTGCCGACCGTATTGCGGATGGCCTAATTGCCAACTTGAAAGACCTATAAATTCTATTATGAGCCTATCACGCCTACTTTCTAGCCAGCTACAGCGCCTTGAAGATTTAGTTGCTCTGCTCTCCAATGAGCAAGAGCAGCTGACGAAAGGTAGTATTGATGGCGATGCATTGACAACTATTGCCAGTAAAAAACAGGCGTTGTTAGAAGAGCTTGAACGCATGGAGGTTTTACGCCGTGGCGTGCAAGCCAAGCTCGGTTATCCCGAAGGGGCTCCTGGCGCAAAGCAGGCAGCCACTGACGCCGATTGCCTCTCTACTTGGGAAAGCTTATTAGAGAAAAGCGAGCGCGTTTCACGGATGAATGCACTAACGGGACAAATGCTCTCGCTACGCATGAAACATAACCAAGAGATGTTGGATTATATCCGGCAAATTGCTGAAAAAACGCTCTACAAACCCAACGGTCGTAATAGTGCCCAACCAGGCCGCATTAACGCTTCTGCTTAACAAGCAATTATAGACAAACACTATACAAAGAGCTTCAATGAGAACAGTTGCGTTCACCATTGGAGTTTTCTATGCTGCCCAATCTCCCAAAAGATTTTACAGCCGTCGTCATAGGCGCTCACGGCGGAATCGGTCATGCCGTGCTGCAAAGGCTGCTATCCGACTCCCAAACAGGGCATGTCATTGCGGTAAGCCGCTCCCCCATTACCTTCAAGCACCCGAAACTCGACGCAATAACGGCTGATATCACCACCCCCGCAGGGCGAAACTCGCTCAGTGAAACGCTAAATGGACGCCCTGTGCATTTACTCTTTAATGCAATAGGAGTGCTGCATGATACAACTCTAGGTGTACAGCCAGAAAAGCGTTTAGAGCAGCTCGATGAAGACGCTTTTGCTCAGGTGATGCATATCAATGCCGCAGCTCCAGCGCTACTACTCGCTACCCTCAAGCCCTCGCTACAGGGCAAACACCCCACTATTATTGCCAGCCTGTCTGCTCGCGTAGGATCGATCACGGATAACGGATATGGCGGTTGGTATAGCTATCGTGCCAGTAAAGCTGCTCATAACATGCTGATGAAAACGGCAGCTATTGAACTCACCCGGCTCAATAAGCAATCCATAGTGCTTTGCCTGCACCCTGGCACTACAGACACCGCTCTTTCCAAGCCTTTCCAAGCTCGCGTTCCCACCGAAAAACTATTCACCCCCGAGTTTGTTGCGCAACAGCTTCTGGAAGTAATTGCTAAACGTACACCCACCGAAACAGGAAGCTTCTGGGATTGGGCAGGCGAGCCGATACCCTGGTAAACGCCCAGCAAAAAGCCCCGAGCAGGCGGTGCACGGGGCTTTGGGGTCATGGTGCGCTTTTCTTGCGCGCAACAAAAAACCCAGCCTATTGGCTGGGTTTTTTGCGGTATAAGTGCCTGACGATGACCTACTCTCGCATGGGGAGACCCCACACTACCATCGGCGCTAAGCGGTTTCACTTCTGAGTTCGGCAAGGGATCAGGTGGTTCACGCGTGCTATGGTCGTCAGGCGTAACTTGTAATGCATATCATGCTGAGTGTTTTGTGATCGTCTCTTTCCAACAAGCCTCTTGGCTTGCGGCTGCGTATCCGGTTCTCTGAGTGCGTTCACACTCGATCGTTATCACTGCGACCAGACCCCTTGGGTGTTATAGGGTCAAGCCTCACGGGCCATTAGTACACGTTAGCTCAACGCCTTGCAGCGCTTCCACACCGTGCCTATCAACCAGCTGG
>NZ_JAWJBT010000010.1:0-137194 GCF_046536035.1 Halomonas sp. SIMBA_159 | reverse complement strand
GTCGAGAGGGTACCGGCGCTGGCCCTCCTTCCTCTACTGTGTGATCCAAAGTGCTGCGGTTATTCTATGAATCCAGGACGCTAGACCCTATGCGCGTTCTAAAAGGCTAATCACGGTTGCCCGCTACGAGCGCGGGCATCCCTAATCGACCAATACCTGGCAGCTTTAGCGCAGGGCGCTTTACATCAACCCCTACGCTCATCCCCAGCAGGTTCAATTCAATACCCTCTTCAAACGCCATCATCAAGCCAAACACACCGCCTAACGAGAGCTGATAACCGGTTCCGCTGGGGGTGGGAGCAACGACACCATTGAAGAGGTAATCTTTACCCACCGCCGTGGTCGGCAGCGCAACCTCAAAGCCCTCGACCTCACGTATCACCCAGGCAATAAAGCTGTTGCTATTGGGGCCGGGCCAAACTCGGTACAAATCAGCTTGCGGATAGCGCGCCACGGCGTCTTGGATACGAGGTATTAATTCAGCGGCTTCGGCACCTCGATAATCGGCGAGCAGCTCAGGCGGATGCCCAAACCAAGCGCGATCAGGCGTGTCGATGGAAGAAACCACCGTGGGTCGGCGCCAGCTCAACACCTGATGCAGCTGATAATCTCGCGCGCCCTCTGCTTTTGTCGCAATCCAGATATGCACACCAAAGGCTCCGCGCCAGCTATAGGCACGGGCCGCATATACCTGTACGACGGCGTCTTGGACATGATCAGGATGGGGCGCCAACCCCGCAGACGAACGGTCGAGATTCGACCAGTGACCATCGGTAATAACCTGGTTACTGGCCAATATCCACACCGGCCCAGCCAGCAATAAGACCAACAGTGCCGTTACGGCAGCCAGCCAACGCAATACGGTTGTCATCGGGGTATCCACATAGAGGGCGTGCGTAGCGCGACGCGCATTAAAGGATTGATCATCAAAGCTTTAACCGAGGTGCCACGAAATCTAGAAAAGCACCAATTCTGCCCGAAAGCGCCGTATTACGATAATAGACCGCTTGAACCATTTCACGGGGGTTTGGACTGATCATACGATCCATCATCAACCCCACTAACGCGCCCTTTTCTAAGTCGTTACGAATCATAAACCGTGACATACACGCGATGCCCTCGCCTGCCAAGCACAGTTGCCGCATAACCTCACCGCTTGAGGTCCGCATGTGCGCCTGGATATTAGGGCCTTCCTGCGTTAACCCTTCGACCGGCCAGCGATCAAGACTGTCTGCGTTCAGAAACCCAAGTAACTGATGATCTCGCAATGCTGCCGGGCTGACCGGCACACCGTGGCGCTCCAAGTAATGTGGGCTTGCCACCAGGTGCAGCGGCGAGCGCCCCAGTAGGCGGGCGTGAAGCGTGGAGTCCTCTAGCCCGCCGATGCGGATCGCGACATCCGTTCGCTGCTCCAACAGATTGATGATGCCATCAGAGGCGGAAAGCTCAAGCTCAATGCCGGGATAATGATCGCGGAATGCGCCAATCAAAGGCACGAGTTGATGCAGCACGAAAGGCGTCGCCGCATCGACACGCAGCCGTCCACTCGGGCGCACCTGGCTCAACCGCATCGCCTCTTCGGCTTCTTCAAGCGTGCTCAAACCAACTCTCACACGCTCGATAAAAGCTCTCCCTTCACTGGTGAGGGTCACACTGCGGGTCGTGCGGTTCAGAAGCGGGATACCCAGCCGCTGCTCCAAACGCTGCACGGCACGGGAGACCTTGGCGACGGGCACATCCATCTGCCGGGCCGCTGCGCTGAAACCACCGCTATCCACGACAGCAACCAGGAGCTGCAAATCTTCGGTGCGGCTCAACATGATGAACTCCTAGCGCACACATTATTGTCGATAACGTAAAAGTGTTTCTATTTTAGTACTGTTTATCGCATAAGGCATCCAGCGCAAACTCCGCAGCGTTACGTCGCCCCCCTCTTCACAGGAGATTTGCCATGCCTATTGCACTGTTCGCACTGACCCTCAGTGCCTTTGCTATTGGCACCACCGAATTCGTAATTGTTGGATTGGTGCCCACCATTGCCCAAGACTTGGGCGTTTCGCTGCCTTCGGCAGGACTGTTAGTAAGCCTCTACGCCGCTGGTGTAGCCGTTGGCGCACCGGTGCTGACCGCCCTCACTGGGCGTATGAATCGCAAGCTGGTGCTGCTCGGCCTGATGGCGCTGTTCATCGTCGGTAACTTGCTGGCCTGGCAAGCGCCGGGCTACGGCTCGTTGATTACCGCACGTATTTTGACGGGGCTTGCCCACGGCGTCTTTTTCTCTATCGGTTCAACCATTGCCACTAGCTTGGTCAGCAAAGATAAAGAAGCGAGCGCAATTGCTATCATGTTCACAGGCCTTACCGTGGCGCTCGTGACCGGCGTACCGCTAGGCACGTGGATTGGACAAAACTTCGGTTGGCGCGCCACCTTCTTGGTCGTGTCGTCTCTAGGGTTGATCGCCTTGATCGGCAGCGCCCTCCTCATCCCCAACAATCTAAAAAAGTCCGCGCCGGCGACCCTCGGTCAACAGCTCAAGGTGCTCACACATCCTCGTCTACTGCTCGTGTACCTGATTACTATTCTGGGCTATGGCGGCACGTTCACCGCGTTCACGTACTTGGCACCCATCCTGCAAGAGGTGAGTGGCTTTGGAAATAATGCCGTGAGCTTGATCATGCTGGTCTATGGCGTATCGGTCGCTTTCGGCAACATCTACGGCGGTAAAATGGCTGACCGTATGGGTCCCATTCCTGCGCTGACAGTAATCTTCTCGGGTCTTATCGCCATTTTACTGGTGTTGACGTTGTCAGCCGCGCACCCCATCGCCGCTGTGCTGACGGTGCTGGTTTGGGGAGCCTTTGCGTTTGGTAACGTACCGGGGCTGCAAGTGTATGTGGTACAGCAAGCCGAGCGTTTCGTCCCCGAAGCCGTCGATATCGCGTCGGGGCTGAACATCGCCGCGTTCAACATTGGGATTGCGCTAGGCTCTGTCACCGGTGGCTACGTTGTCGATGGAATGCAGCTCGCCGACACGGCCTGGATAGGCGCTGGTATCGTAGTGCTTGCGTTAGTGCTCACGCGGCTTTCTGGCCACTTGGATCGCCAAAGAGAAAGCGCTATCGCTGCACCCTGACGCCCATTAACGAAACCATAAGTATCGTTCAAAACTGAACTGATACGCGCCATTTTCAGCACCGCGCCACTGCCCGGCCTACTCTCTTTTCAATCGTCTGCAAAGAGGGGAAGCGCCGGACAGTGGCTTTTATGTGCGCAATACTTAAACGCTCACGCGTCTGACCATGCTGCTCAGCAAAGTCAAAGAGGACGGTAATAATAAAGGAATAGTGCGTATAGCAATGACCGACGACACCAAAGAGGCATCGGCATTAAACACTAGAAAGGAGAGGAAAAAACCAGAAATGGAGGCAGCCCCAAAAGCCACATCCCGGCACACGCAGCCACCACTACCGTTGCTCCCTTCCGGGCCTGGCGGGGTTCGCAGTTTAGCGTTGCGGGAGGACCTAAGGGGCCACCATAGTCGTATGCTTTTGAACTGCATACTTGCGCTGATTGGTGGCTACGCCCTGATTTGAACAGGGGACCCCATCATTATGAGTGATGTGCTCTAACCAGCTGAGCTACGTAGCCTTTTCGGCATCAGCGGGTGCAGATTATGCCTATATGAGTGACAAAAGGCAAGCCGAAACGGCCTGCCTTTTTACATTGCATGTCTCACTGAGCGCAAACGGGCTTACAGCGCTGCTTTGACAACAGGCAGTGCCTCTTCGCCTTCACGCGTGGTCACGCCTTCTAGCCATGCTTCAAGTACTTCCGGGTGATCATTGAGATACGTACGCGCCGCCTCACGCGGGTCAATACCTTCATCCATAATGGCGCTCATTAACTGGTTTTCCATTTCCAGTGTAAACGTCATATTGCTCAGCAATTCACCCACATTCGGGCACGACTCCACAAACCCTGCGCGGGTATTCGTGTAAACCGTCGCACCACCTAAGTTAGGACCGAAGTAATCATCCGCGTCAGAGAGATACGCCATCTCGAAGTTGCTGTTCATCGGGTGCGGCTCCCACCCCAGAAATACCATCCACTTCTCGTTGGGAACGCGTGCGTTTAACTCAGCCAGCATACCCGCCTCGCTGGAATCGACCACTTGCCAATCGCCGAGACCATAGGCGTCATCGTCGATCATTTGCTCAATGAGTTCGTTACCGTCGTTACCTGCTTCAATGCCGTGAATGCGCTGCTCAAACCGCTCTGCGTGCTCGGCTAAATCATTAACGGAGGTCACGCCAGCGTCATACACATACTGCGGCACGGCGAGAGTGTACTTAGCACCTTCAAGGTTGGCGGTCAGACGCTCAACCTCCCCTCGCTCAATGTACGGGTCGCTGATCGAAGCCATGGAAGGCATCCAGTTACCCAGGAACACATCAAAATCGTTATTACGCATACCTGCATAAGCGATAGGAACCGAGACAGTATCCACACGGGGCTCGTAGCCAAGCGCTTCGAGCACTTCGCTGGCCAGCGCCGTGGTTGCCGTTATGTCTGTCCAACCCACCTCAGCAAAACGAACGCTGCTGCATTCATTGGCAAACGCCGTGACGGGTAAAAAAGCGGTGATGAATAAAGTGCCCAAACGACGCGTTGTTACTTGTTTCATAAAGCTCTTCCCTCATGATCTGTTTTATTGACACACGCTCTGCAAACAACAGACGCAGAGGTGAGAAGCGATCAGGCATACTTTTATTGATTGAACGTTCAATAAAAAAATGCCATCATATTCAGGTAATCATGCCTACTCCTGCTTTTCAAGGTGAGGAGCCAATGGGCATTCAACGTCATTAGGAGATAGCTGTGCCTAAGGTGGGAATGGAACCAATACGCCGCCAGCAGTTAATCAAGGCCACCATGGCGGCCATTGATGAGGTTGGCCTTGCCGAAGCGACGGTGATGCGCATCGCCCGACACGCTGGGGTTTCCGCGGGCATTATTAGCCACTATTTTGGCGGAAAAGATGGCCTGCTTGAGGCTACCATGCGCCAAATTTTGACGGATCTAAGCGATGCCGTGGCCGCGCGACGCCATGCGTTAGAAGACGATTCACCGCGTGCGCACATTGGCGCCATTATTGAAGGCAACTTTGATCGCACCCAGGTCACCGGCCCCGCCGCTAAGACGTGGTTAGCCTTCTGGGCCAGCAGCATGCACAAGCCCGTACTTCAGCGGCTTCAGTATGTGAACGACCGTCGTCTTTACGCCAATCTTTGCCATCAGTTTCAACGGGTAATGCCAAGAGCCGATGCCCGCAACGCCGCTCGTGGCCTAGCCGCCATGATTGATGGTTTATGGCTGCGCGGAGCATTAACGCCCGAAGGCCTGGATGCCGCAGAAGCGCGCCATCTTGCGCACACC
Organism: Halomonas sp. SIMBA_159; assembly: GCF_046536035.1. Lineage (NCBI taxonomy): Bacteria > Pseudomonadati > Pseudomonadota > Gammaproteobacteria > Oceanospirillales > Halomonadaceae > Halomonas > Halomonas sp. SIMBA_159. The sequence continues at coordinate 131,758 of NZ_JAWJBT010000010.1, read as the reverse complement.
TATCTCGACCAGTTACTGACTCATTACGGATGCTATCAAGACGCATCCACTGCCGATTTTTATTAAGGAGATCAACATGGCCGTTCAAAACGTACAACCCCTCTATATTGGTGGTCGCCCGGTTGATGCCACCTCCGGCGAAACATTTACCGTTACCAATCCTTACGACGGCAGCCTGTTGGCCACTATCGGCCAGGCGAGCCAAGCCGATGTCGACAGCGCCGTTCAAGCAGCGCAGCGTGGCCAGCGCGAATGGGCCGCGATGACAGGCATGGAGCGCTCACGCATCCTGCTGCGTGCCGTAGCACTTCTTCGTGAGCGTAATGACGAGCTTGCTGAGCTAGAAACCCGCAATACCGGCAAGCCCATTAGCGAAACCGCCAGCGTCGATATCGTGACCGGTGCCGATGCTCTGGAGTACTACGCAGGCCTTGCCCCGGCGATTGAGGGCAGCCAAATTCCCCTGCGCGATAGCTCGTTTGTTTACACCCGCCGCGAGCCGCTAGGTGTCATTGGTGCGATTGGTGCCTGGAACTATCCGATTCAAATTGCCTGCTGGAAAGCCGCTCCTGCGCTCGCCGCTGGCAATGCGATTGTGTTCAAGCCCAGTGAAGTCACCCCGCTAACGGCGCTTAAGCTTGCCGAAATTTTCACCGAAGCAGGCCTGCCAGACGGTGTGTTTAACGTCGTTCAGGGCGATGGCCGCGTAGGCGCCATGCTGACCGAACACGAAGGCATTGCCAAAGTCTCGTTCACCGGTGAAGTGGGCACAGGCAAGAAGGTCATGGCAGCGGCCGGTGGCTCTACGTTGAAAGACGTGACGATGGAGTTGGGCGGCAAGTCACCGCTAATCGTGTTTGCAGATGCCGACCTCGACCGCGCAGCCGATGCCGCCATGATGGCGAACTTCTACTCCAGCGGCCAAATCTGCACCAACGGCACTCGTGTGTTTGTCGAGCGCAGCGTCAAAGAGGCGTTTGAGGCCAAGCTGGTAGAGCGCGTGGCGCGCATCAAAGCAGGCGACCCGATGGACCCAAGCGTCAACTTTGGCCCGCTGGTGAGCTTTGAGCATCAGGAAAAAGTGCTCTCTTACATTGCGCTTGGCAAAGAGCAAGGAGCGCGTGTACTGGCCGGTGGCGAAGCGTGGAACAGCGGAGAATGGGCCAAAGGCGCCTGGGCTGCCCCTACCGTGTTCACCGACTGCACCGATGAGATGCGCGTTGTTAAAGAAGAGATCTTTGGCCCGGTGATGTCAGTACTCGCCTTTGATGACGAAGACGAAGTGATCCGCCGCGCCAACGACACCAAGTACGGCCTGGCCGCGGGCGTGTTCAGCGAAAGCCTGAACCGCGCGCACCGCGTCATTCACCAGCTGGAAGCAGGCATCTGCTGGATCAACACCTGGGGCGAATCTCCCTCTGAGATGCCGGTCGGTGGCTACAAAGAGTCCGGCATTGGCCGTGAAAACGGGGTGGAAACGCTGAATCACTACACCCAGACCAAGTCCGTACAGATCGAGATGGGCCCGTTTGAGTCAGTGTTTTAACGACTGAATCAACACTCTCAAACATGGCGGCACAGATAGGCATTTTTACATCTTGTCTACCTGTGCCCGCTTATTACCCTCTTGATGAGAGAAACATTGATGTCTCAACCACGTGAATTTGATTACATTATTATCGGCGCTGGCTCTGCGGGTAACGTACTCGCCACTCGCTTGACCGAAGATAGCGATGTCAGCGTGCTGCTGTTGGAAGCCGGTGGCCCTGACTATCGTTTCGATTTTCGTACCCAAATGCCCGCAGCCCTGGCCTACCCACTGCAAGGCAAGCGCTATAACTGGGCGTTTGAAACCGACCCCGAACCGCACATGGACAACCGTCGCATGGAGTGTGGCCGTGGCAAGGGTCTTGGCGGCTCATCGCTGATCAACGGCATGTGCTACATCCGCGGCAATGCCCTGGATTACGACAACTGGGCCAAACAGCCCGGCTTGGAAGAGTGGGACTACCAAAGCTGCCTGCCCTACTTCAAAAAGTGCGAAACCCGCGATATCGGCCCTAACGACTTCCACGGTGGCGATGGCCCGGTCAGCGTGACCACACCCAAAGCAGGCAACAACCCGCTTTACCGCGTCTTTATCGAAGCAGGTAAACAGGCTGGCTACCCGGAAACGGACGACGTCAACGGCTACCAGCAGGAAGGCTTCGGCCCCATGGACCGCTTTGTGACGCCGAAGGGCCGCCGCGCCTCCACTGCCCGTGGCTACCTGGACACTGCCAAACAGCGCAGCAATTTAACCATCGAAACTCACGCCGTCACCGATGTCATTGAGTTCGACGGTAAACGCGCCGTCGGCGTACGCTACGAGCAGAAAGGCCAGCCCCAGCAGGCACGCGCACGCCGTGAAGTACTGCTGTGCGGCGGCGCGATTGCCTCACCGCAAATTCTCCAGCGTTCAGGCGTCGGTAATTCGGAGTGGCTGAAAGAGCTGGGCATTCCCGTGGTGCACGACCTACCCGGCGTCGGTGAAAACCTGCAAGACCACCTGGAAATGTACATTCAGTACGAGTGCAAAGAGCCTATTTCGCTCTACCCGGCGCTGAAGTGGTACAACCAGCCGAAAATTGGTGCCGAATGGCTGTTTAACGGCACCGGCGTGGGTGCCAGCAACCAGTTTGAGTCCTGTGGCTTCATTCGCAGCCGTGATGAAGAGGAGTGGCCGAACCTGCAGTACCACTTCCTGCCTATCGCCATTAGCTATAACGGCAAGAGTGCCGTTCAAGCGCATGGCTTCCAGGCGCACGTCGGTTCCATGCGTTCAGAAAGCCGCGGTCGTATTCGTCTGACGTCTAAAGACCCCCATGCGGCACCGAGCATTCTGTTCAACTACATGGCCAAAGAGAAAGATTGGGAAGAGTTCCGCGATGCCATTCGCTTAACTCGCGAGATCATCGCTCAACCAGCGTTTGATCAATACCGAGGCCGTGAAATCGCCCCAGGCCCTAACGTACAGAGCGATGAAGAGCTCGATAGCTTCGTCAAGCAGCACGCCGAAACCGCCTACCACCCCTGCGGTAGCTGCCGCATGGGCGAGGGCGAGATGGCCGTCACCGACGCCCAAGGCCGCGTACATGGGCTTGAAGGGCTGCGCGTGGTGGATGCGTCGCTGTTCCCGGTCATTCCTACCGGCAACCTTAATGCCCCCACGATTATGCTGGCAGAAAAAATCGCCGACCGTATCCGTGGTCACGAGCCGCTGCCCCGCGCTAACGTTGAGTACTACGTAGCCAACGGAGCGCCTGCCAAACAGGCATCGTAAGCTGATAACGGCACGGGCAAGCTAACCCGCTGCGTCAAAACGCCATGGTCTCCCGCCATGGCGTTTTTTTATGCCCTAACTGCGCTACATTGAAGATATAGAGCGAACGTATAACGGTGAAATGCTTGCACAAGGCATCATGACTCTGCGAATATTCAAACATACGTTTAAATACGTTCATTAATAACCACTCACGGAGATTTCCCCATGCTCACCTTATTACTGATCGTGCTGGCCATTGCAGGCCTGCTCGTGGTGATGCGTCGCGAGGCAGGTGCTACACCCGCCCTTGCTCTGCTAGGCGTATTGGGCTTAATAGGCGTGGCATTAGGCGCGCCCGTTATCGGCACCCTGCTATTGGTTGGCGCTGCTGCTGTTGCCGTGGCGGGGCTTCCTGCGCTGCGTAGTAAGTGGCTCACCCCACGCATTTTTGCCACCTTCAAAAAAGTGGCGCCCAAAGTATCTGCCACCGAGCGCACTGCCCTGGAAGCAGGTAGCGTTTCTTGGGATGGCGAGCTGTTCTCTGGTAAGCCGCAGTGGCAATCGCTGCTCGACTTTAAAGACGACGGTTTGAGTGACGAAGAGCAGGCGTTTTTAGACAACCAGTGCTCAAAAGCCGCTGGCATGTGCAACGCCTGGGATATCGCCCGTGAGCGCGCCGATCTGCCGCAAGCGCTGTGGGACTTCCTGAAAAAAGAAGGCTTCTTCGGCATGATCATTCCGAAGGAGTACGGCGGTTTGGGCTTCTCTGCCAAAGCGCAGTCGATGGTGCTGCAGAAGCTCTCCGCCAACGAAACGCTGATGGTAACCGTGGGCGTACCCAACTCTCTCGGACCAGGCGAACTGCTGCTGAAGTACGGCACCCAAGAGCAGAAAGACCACTACCTGCCCCGCCTGGCCGATGGCCGCGAAATCCCCTGCTTTGGCCTCACCGGCCCCCGCGCAGGCTCAGATGCGACTTCCCTTCCAGATACCGGCGTGGTCTGTAAGCAGGTCATTAATGACGAAGAAGTCGTGGGCGTGCGCCTGAACTTCGAGAAGCGCTGGATCACCCTGGCGCCCATTGCCACCGTGGTTGGCCTAGCATTCCGCCTCTTCGACCCGGAAAACCTGCTGGGCGAAGAAGAAGACCGTGGCATTACCCTAGCGTTGATTCCCCGCGATACCCAAGGCATGGACATCGGCCGTCGTCACCACCCAATTGGCAGCCCGTTCATGAACGGCCCGATTAAGGGTAAAGACGTGTTCGTACCGCTGGACACCATTATCGGTGGCCCGGATATGATTGGCCAAGGCTGGCGCATGCTGGTCGAGTGTCTCTCGATTGGCCGCTGCATAACGCTGCCTTCTGGCGCCACCGGCACCGCGCGTTACGCACTGGGCTGGAGCGGCGGTTTTACCCGCGTGCGTCGTCAGTTCAACGTACCGGTCGCAGAGATGGAAGGCGTGCAAGAGCCTCTGGCTCGCATGGCGTCACTGGCCTACATTTCGGCGGCCACGGTGTATCAAACCGCTAACCTGATCGACCATGGCGAAAAGCCAGCGGTACCCTCTGCCATCCTGAAAAGCCAGCTGACCGAATTTCAGCGCGTGCTGCTTAGCGATGCAATGGACGTGCACGGCGGCAAGGCGGTCACCCTAGGCCCGCGCAACTACTTGGGTATTGGCTATAGCGCGAACCCGGTAGCCATCACCGTGGAAGGCGCGAACATTATGACCCGCAACCTGATGATCTTTGGTCAGGGCGCGATTCGCTGCCACCCTTATGTGCTGGAAGAGCTGGCCGCCAAAGATGCCAACGATGTGAAAGCCTTCGATAAGGCCTTCTTCGGCCATGCGGGCTTAATCTTTGGCAACGCTGCCCGCGCCTTCACCTTAGGGTTTGGCCTAAGCAAACCCAGTGTTCCCTTCAGCGGCCCCGCTGTCGGTTATGCCCAAGATATCGCTCGCCTCTCCGCAGGTTTCGGCCTGTGTGCGGATGCTGCGATGGCCAGCCTCGGCTCCACGCTGAAAAAACGCGAAATGCTTTCCGCCCGCCTGGGCGACATTCTTTCCAACCTCTACCTTGCTTCTATGGTGCTCAAGCAGTGGCATAACGGCAATAAAGTAGAAGGCGAAGAAGCCCTACTGCATTACAGCATGCAGTTCCTGCTAAACCGCGCAGAGCAGGCCTTTGTTGAGATTTTTGACAACCTGCCAAACCGTGCGCTGGGTAAAGTACTCAACGTCGTGGTCATGCCTACAGGCCGTCGCTGGAATAAGCCACACGACGATTTAGCCCGCGATATCGCACAGCGTGTCTCTACCCAAAGTGCGCTACGCAGCAAGCTGCTAACCAACACCTGGGACAAAGACGACGGTACAGAATCTAACCCGTTGGCACGCTACAACGCGCTGCTGAAAGAGTACGACCGCGCGGAGGCTATTTACCGCACGGTAAACAAAGCCTACGCCAAAGGTGAGCTGCCGCAAACGGCTCTCCACCCCGAAGCACGGGTAGAAGCAGCGCTTGAAAAAGGCTTGATCAACGAAGAAGACGCCGCCTTCATGCGCACATTTGAAGCTGAAGTGCTGGAAATGCTGACCGTTGATGATTTTGCTTACGACGCGTTTGCCAACGACAAGTCGACACTGATCGACCATAACGCAGCACCTGTCAAAGCATCGCCGCAGGCAGAGACCAGCGTTAAGTAAACGGCTTTTAGCCCTCGTCCAACCGGCCCACCAAGGGCCGGTTTTTTTATGCCCCCCGCATGTTCTAAAACGAATCAAACGAACATTACAGCCATAGGGCGTAGTAGCGACTGAGCAAACCGAGCTTCTCACTCCCCCTGAAAACCCTATTTTTGAGTTCTTCTACGCCTAAAAGCGAATACAAACGGCCATCAAAAGCGTTGCAAGTTCGCAAATGATCAACTAGCCTTTCGTTAATGAAAATATCGCACGGGTTGGTTGCCACACAATAAACGCCCAATAAGTACGGCCAGCCATCCTCCCTCGCGATCAGCGCACTACGCATTTATCGATACCACCTATCAATAACAACGACGCTAGCGAGATCGGCATGTCCTTACATTTGCAAAATATCGACCACGTCGTCGGGGGTCAGTCCCATATCAGTGGGGTTAACCTCGAATTGGAACCCGGTTCCTTTAACGTATTGCTGGGACGCACGTTGGCGGGTAAAACCACGCTCATGCGTCTAATGGCAGGCTTAGAGCAGCCCACCCGCGGGCGTATCTTCATGGACGGCAAAGATGTCACCGGCGTTTCGGTTCGCAAACGCAACGTATCCATGGTCTACCAGCAGTTCATCAACTACCCAAGCATGACGGTGCGCGACAATATCGCCTCCCCTTTAAAGCTGGCCAACACGCCTCAACAGGAAATTGATCGGCGTGTAGGCAGTATTGCTGAAATGCTGCATATCGAACATCTGCTCGACCGCTACCCCCAAGAACTCTCAGGGGGGCAGCAGCAGCGCACCGCCATGGGCCGGGCACTGGTCAAAGATGCCGACCTGATTCTGTTCGACGAACCGCTGGTTAACCTGGATTACAAATTGCGCGAAGAGCTGCGCGATGAGCTACGCGAGCTGTTTAAGGCGCGCAACTGTATTGCCGTTTACGCCACCACCGAACCCAACGAGGCACTGGCCCTAGGCGGCAATACGGCGGTACTGCATGAAGGCAAGCTACTGCAGTACGGCCCCACCGAACAGGTGTACCGTGAGCCCAATGGTCGTCACAGCGCCGAAATGTTCTCCGAACCGCCGATTAATATCGTGCCCGGCAAGCTGACCGCTACGGAAATCACTTTCGACCAGTCGCTACACTTCCCCTGCGACCCCGGCCTTCAGCGGCTCGCCCCCGGCGATTACGACTTTGGCGTCCGCGCCTCGCATATCACCCTTAAACCTCAGTCTGACGATGATCTAGAACTGCCGGTGCTGGTCGATGTTGCTGAAATCAGCGGTTCCGAAACGTTTTTGCACGTGCGTCATGAACGCTTCCCGCTGGTGCTGCACTTGGCAGGCATTCATGAGTTCCACATGAACGATGCGATTAACGTGTACTTCCCGACGCATCAGCTGTACGCCTTTGATAAGCAGGGCAGCACCGTGCATATCCCCTCTTCTGCTCAAGGGAGCGCTGCTCATGGCTGAGATTACTTTAAAAGGCTTGGCACACAGCTACAGCAAAACCCCTAGCAGCCATAGCGATTACGCGATTCGTCAGATGGATCACGTGTGGCATCAGGGCGGCGCTTATGCACTGCTCGGCCCGTCGGGCTGCGGTAAATCGACCCTGCTGAACATTATTTCTGGGCTGCTGGAGCCTTCAGAAGGCGACGTACTGTTCGATGGCCACCGCGTGAACGAGCTGCCGCCGGAAGAGCGTAATATTGCCCAGGTGTTCCAGTTCCCGGTGATCTACGACACCATGACGGTGTACGACAACCTGGCTTTTCCGCTGCGCAACATGAACACCCCCGAGTACAAGGTCGACCCCAAAGTTCGAGAAATTGCCGATATTCTCGACCTCACGCCACTACTCTCTCGGAAAGCCAAAAACCTCACCGCCGATGAGAAGCAGAAGGTCTCCATGGGCCGCGGGCTAGTCCGCGATGATGTCTCCGCGATCCTGTTTGACGAACCCCTGACGGTGATCGACCCGCAGCTCAAGTGGAAGCTGCGCCGTAAGCTCAAAGAGATCCATGAGCGCTTCAATATCACCATGATCTACGTCACCCATGACCAGCTTGAGGCGTCTACTTTCGCCGACAAAATCGCGGTGATGTATGACGGTCAGGTGGTGCAGTTCGGCACGCCCCGTGAACTCTTTGAAAAACCGGCGCATACCTTCGTGGGTTACTTTATTGGCAGCCCGGGCATGAACTTTATGAGCGTGTCTCACCAAGCGGGCAAAGTGATGTTTGGCGAGCTGCCGCTACCGGTAAATGAGGCCGTTAGCCGCAGCGTGGCCGCCGCAGGCTCCAGCAATATCAAGCTTGGCATTCGTCCGGAGTTCATTACGGTCAGCCAGACACCTAAGGAAAACAGCGTACCTATTGAAGTGGTCAATCTGCAGGACTTAGGCACCTACTCGCTGTTGAGCTTTACGCTTAACGGCCAGCTGTTTAAGGCACGCCTGCCTGAAGGTCACGCGCCGATAGGTGATGCTGCCCATGCAGTGTTTTCCGATCAGCACATCGCGCTCTATGTCGATGAATATCTAGTGGAGATCGGCCATGAATAACAAAGTACTCAATAACCGCGCATGGCTGCTGGTACTTCCCATGCTGGTGCTGGTGGCGTTTTCCGCCATCATTCCCTTGATGACCGTGGTCAACTACTCGGTCCAAGATGTGTTGGGCCCTAATGCCCGCTTCTTCACCGGCACCGAGTGGTTCCACAGCATTCTGAACGACTCTGCGCTGCGCGACGCGTTCGTGCGCCAGATTCTGTTTTCCCTGACCATTCTCGCCATCCAAGTGCCTTTAGGCATCGGCATTGCGCTGATTATGCCTAAACGCGGCTGGCAGGCCTCTGCCGTACTGATCTTGATTACCCTGCCGCTTCTGATCCCATGGAACGTGGTGGGCAGTATTTGGCAAATCTTCACCCGTGGCGATATCGGCCTCATGGGCTACGGTCTGCGCGAGCTAGGGATCAACTACAACATCACCCGTAATGCGGGGGATGCCTGGGCAACGATTATTTTGATGGACGTTTGGCACTGGACACCGCTAGTGGCCATGCTGTGCTATAGCGGCCTGCGCTCTATCCCAGAAGCGTACTACCAAGCAGCGCGTATCGACCGTGCCTCTAAGTGGGCGATCTTCCGCTACATCCAACTGCCCAAACTCACTAACGTACTCGTTATTGCGGTGCTGCTGCGCTTTATGCACTCGTTCATGATCTACGCCGAGCCCTTCGTACTAACTGGCGGCGGCCCGGGTAGCTCCACCACCTTCCTGAGCCAGTCACTCGCTACCATGGCGATCGGCCAGCAGGATCTGGGGCCCTCTGCCGCGTTCTCGATCATCTACTTCCTGGTTATTTTGCTCGTGAGCTGGGTGTTCTACACCACCATCATGCACATGCAAAAAGATAAGAACCCGCACGGGGGAGCATGATATGTACCGCTTAGATAACGCCCAGCAGGGCGAGAAATACAACACCATATTTAGCAGAACCACCCCGGCTCAGCGGCGTAAACGCAATGCGCGCAGCCGCCTTCGCTCGCGGTTTCTGCTGGGGCTGTACCTGTTCCTGATGATCCTGCCGATTTATTGGCTGATCAATATGTCCATGCAAACCAATAGCGAAATTTTGGGTTCCATGACGCTGTGGCCCCAAAACCTGACGTTCGATAACTACATTGGCATCTTCACCAACTCCAGCTGGTACATGGGCTATGTGAACTCGATGCTGTATGTAGCGCTTAATATGTTGATCACTATCTGTGTGGCGCTGCCTGCTGCCTATGCGTTCAGCCGTTACCGTTTTATTGGCGATAAGCACCTGTTCTTCTGGCTGCTGACCAACTTAATGGCACCGCCTGCGGTGTTCTTGCTGCCCTACTTCCAGCTCTACTACTCGGTAGGCCTGTTTGATACCCACATTGCCGTGGCGCTGGCCCACTGTCTGTTTAATATTCCGCTGGCCATCTGGATTCTGGAAGGCTTCATGAGCAGCGTACCAAAAGAGATTGATGAGACGGCGTATATCGATGGCTACAGCTTTCCGCGCTTCTTTATCAAGATTTTCATTCCCATGATCCGCTCCGGTATCGGCGTCACGCTGTTCTTCCTGTTTATGTTCTCGTGGGTAGAGCTGCTGCTGGCACGCACGCTGACCGCTACCGACGCCCAACCGATCGGCATGATTATGACCCGCACCTCCACCGCTTCGGGCATTGATTGGGGCACGCTGGCCGCCGCCGGTGTACTCACCATCGTGCCAGGCATTTTGGTGGTCTACTTCGTTCGCAACCATATCGCCAAGGGCTTCGCCCTGGGCCGCACCTAAGGAGCACCGCTATGACTTGGATGGTATGGACTACCCCGACTGCCATTTTCTTTTCATCCATTGCAGCGATGCTAGCAGGGATGACGCTGTGGGAAATTCTCTCGCCCACCATCGAACGTAAAGGCTTTTTACCGATTAGCACCACCCGTGGCGACCGGCTGTTTATCAGCCTGCTTTCCGCCGCGTTTATTCATCTGGGTGTTATTGGCTTCACAACGCTATCCATCTGGATAGCGCTGGCACTATCAGCGGTATGGCTGCTGGTGTTGATGCGCTGGGGTTAGGCCAACGGCCCTCCCAGCGGATGTACGGCGGTATCAAGGACGCTCACGTTATCAAGGAAGAGCACAACAAAACGAGGTCAACATGCGTAATAACAAGTTCAAACTTACTACCCTCGCCGCTAGCCTCATGCTCGCCTCGGGGAGCCTGATGGCAGATGACCATGACGCAAGGGCAATCGCCGAGCGCTTGGTGGATGAACACTTCCAGAACTCAACGCTTAGCCGCGAAGAGCAGATTGAAGAGCTGCTCTGGTTTGCCAAAGCCGCTGAACCCTTCCGCGGAATGGATATTCAAACCGTGGCTGAAGGTTTAACCACCCACGTGTATGAAAGCGAAGTGCTCGCCACTGCGTTTAGCGAGCTGACCGGCATCAACCTGACTCACAATATTATCGGCGAAGGTGACGTGGTCGATACCATGCAGAACCAGATGCAGTCGGGCAACAGCATCTACGATGGTTTTGTGAACGACACTGACTCCATCGGTACCCATATTCGCTACGGTACCACCATCAACCTAAGCCAGGCGATGGAAAACGAGTGGGCGGATTACACCCTGCCTACTCTGGACCTAGACGACTTTATCGGCCTGCAGTACGGCACCGGCCCGGATGGCAGTCTCTATCAACTGCCCACCCAGCAGTTCGCCAACCTGTACTGGTTCCGCTATGACTGGTTCCAGCGTGAAGACCTGCAAGCGCAGTTCCGTGAAATTTACGGCTATGACCTAGGCGTGCCCACCAACTGGACTGCCTATGAAGATATCGCCGAGTTCTTTACCGAGCATGTCGGTGAAATCGACGGTACCAAAGTTTACGGACACATGGACTACGGCCGTCGCGACCCGTCGCTGGGTTGGCGCTTCCATGACTCCTGGCTCTCCATGGCAGGCATGGGCAGCCCCGGCGTACCTTCCGGTAACCCGGTGGATGACTGGGGTATTCGTGTCAACGAAGATAGCCAGCCGGTCGGCGCAAGCGTTAGCCGTGGTGGTGCTACTAACTCCCCCGCCTCTGTGTTTGCGATGCAGAAAGCCGTGGATTGGCTACGTGACTTCGCGCCACCTGAAGCACAGGGCATGACCTTTGGTGAAGCTGGCCCCGTGCCCGCCCAAGGCCATATCGCTCAGCAAATCTTCTGGTATACCGCCTTTACCGCCGATATGACCGACCCGTCTGTTGCTGTGACCGACGATGAAGGTAACCCGCTGTGGCGCATGGCACCTTCCCCCACCGGCCCGTACTGGGAAGAAGGTATGAAAGTCGGTTATCAGGACGTAGGCGCTTGGACCTTCTTCGACTCCACACCTGAAGACCGCCGCACCGCTGCTTGGCTATTTGCCCAGTTCACCGTGGCGAAAACCACCTCGCTGGAAAAACTGATGGCGGGCCTGACGCCGATTCGCGAGTCTGACATTTTCTCTGAGCAGATGACCGAAATGGCACCCAAACTGGGCGGTTTGGTGGAATTCTACCGCAGCCCGAACGAATCCAACTGGACGCCTACCGGCACCAACGTACCTGACTATCCGCGTATGGCCCCGCTGTGGTGGCAGAACCTAGCTCCGGTCATGAGTGGCGAAGTCACGCCGCAAGAGGGTCTTGATAAGCTCGCGGCCGATATGGACAACACCATGAACCGCTTGGCCCGCGCCAACGTCTTCGACAGCTATGCCCCAGTGCTGAACGAAGAGCGCGACCCGCAGTACTGGCTTGATCAGGAAGGCTCACCGAAGCCGAAGCTTGACGATGAAATGCCACAGGGAACCACCGTTCCTTACGATGAAATGATGGAAGCATGGATGGCGGCTGGTACCCGCTAATGCCTGCCGGGCGGGCGAAAGCCCGCCCATTCTAGTGGTGTCATCAGCGGGTCCGCATGGCGTTCTTCACTGCTTGAGACCACACACCAACATGGGGCTTTTTCTTAATTAATTGGAACCGCTATGAAACTGCGTAACCGTAATGTCGAGAAATTGCACACTGATGACTATGACGCACTGATTATCGGTGGCGGCATCAATGGTGCAGCAACCGCCGCCGCCCTGGCGGGCAAAGGTGCCAAAGTGGCCCTGATTGACCGTGGCGACTTTGCTGGCAGTACCAGCATGCACTCCTCAAACTTAGTTTGGGGCGGCATTAAATATATGGAAAGCAAAGACTTTGCACTGGTGCGCAAGCTCTGTAAAAGCCGCAATCACTTAATAAAAAGCTACCCCTCTACCGTTCAAGAAATTCGTTTTCTTACCACGATTAGCAAAGGTTTCCGCCACTCTCCACGCTATTTGTGGGCGGGCACCTGGCTCTACTGGCTGATGGGCAACGGTTTTACGAAGCTGCCGCGCTTGCTATCGCCTAAAAAGATCAAGCAAGAAGAACCGATTATTGATATCAACGGTGCCGTTGGCGGGTTTGAATACTCTGATGCTTACCTGCACGATAACGACGCCCGCTTTGTGTTTAATTTTGTACGCCATGCGCTGAACTACGGTGCCGTGGCCGCTAACTACGTTGAGTCATTGGGCGCTGAGCGCGAAGGCGACATCTGGGTCACGAAAGCGCGCAACGTGATGGATGGCAGCACGTTCAACATCCGTTCTAAAGTGCTGATTAACGCCGCTGGCCCCTGGGTTGACCAACACAATGCGCTCACCGGGCAAAAAACCACCCACCAGCATCTTTACTCCAAAGGTATACACCTGATCGTGCCGCAGTTAACCGACACCAAGCGGGTGCTGGCATTTTTTGCGGATGATGGGCGGCTATTCTTTGTGATTCCAATGGGCAACCGTACCTGTATCGGTACTACAGATACCCATATGGAGCATCCAGAAGTCGACGTAACGGCCGACGATATCGCGTTCGTTTTGGAAAACATCAACAAACGCCTAACGCTCGATAAACCGCTGACCCAAGACGATATTATCTCTACCCGCTGCGGCGTACGCCCCTTGGCCATTAAAGCCGATCAGGGCAGCGACCGCGATTTCTTGCAGCTATCGCGCAAACACGTGATCGATACCAACCCAGAGAGCGCGCATATCAGCATCTTTGGCGGCAAACTAACGGACTGCCTCAACGTAGGTGATGAAATTGCAGAAGACGTCAAACGGCTTGGCGTACCGTTAAGCGATCCTAACTTCCACTGGTACGGCGAACCACCCGAGCCGGTAAAGCAGCAATTTATGGATCAAGCCAAACGCATGAACCTGGATGCGATGACGGCGGCCACATCTTCAGAGCCACTCTCTTCGCGGTTGTGGCGGCGCTATGCGGAACAGGCTATGCCCATGCTTGAAAAAATCCGCCAAGACCCTTCTGAAGCCGATATTCTGATCGAAGGCACCGAGTATATTCGCTGTGAGTTAGAGCATGCGCGGGACCATGAGATGATCACCCAGCTGGAAGACTTCCTACGCCGCCGCGCTAAGGTGTCTCTGGTGGTGCACCATGAACAGCTGCGCCAGTCGCCTGGGCTTAAAGAGGCCTGTCGGGTGCTGTTTGGCGAAGAGGCCGAAGAGCGGTTCACCACTTACTTTAAAGAGAACCGCGATACCTCTCGCCCACCGGTCGAAACACTCTCTTAAACCTGAATCCAGGCAATAAAGACGTTAACCACCAGCATCCGTTATTACTTGCATAAAAAATCCCCCTGCTAACTCAATAGCAGGGGGTATTAAAATTGTGAGTAAGCTAGTTAAGAAATTACTCTTCGTGTTCAACGAGCAATTGAGAATCGCCCGCTAACACCTCATCCCATGCTTCTTCCAGTGTGCAGCCTGAACGACTATCGATGGTATCGATAACTTCAACAGCATGTTGGAGCGACTCACGGTTGCCTTTCAGCGCCAGTACGAGCTTGGCTAAATCTTGCTTGCTGAAAGAGCTAGCGATACGGTCGGCTTGTTGGCTCAGTTCGATGCAGTTCATGTTAAGTTCCTCATGGTATGGTCAGCCGCTGCTTGTTATTGTTTGAAATTCATTTATTAAATAATCAAGCAGCCATCTTAATTAACGACGAATGGTGACATTGCTACTCATGCTGGGCCGGGTAAGTGCCCAGTTCGGTAACTGCGAAACGGTCACAAGCGTTACAAGACCTTCGCCTTAAGCGCCCTGGTAATGCGGCAGCGCCTCGGTGTGTAGCAAGGAGCGGTTCGGTGTATCGGGATAACAAAACACCGCCCTGATCCATGACTTCACTATGGTTCACGCAAGCAATGCTCACAATGCATCATTGGCAGCAGGCGGGGTTGTAGCTTGACTACATACGCACCATAACACCATGTTTGGTGATGGTTACTTTCAGGAAGGGAGTTAAACGACTGTTTTAACAGACAAGGCGAAAAAGAAGCGAGCCAGCTAACGGTTCTTAAAAACAAGAAAATCGCGAATAAATTAAAAAGCGAGTGAAGTTTACACTTAAATAACGACACATCTATACGACCAAGGGCGATAGCGACGCTAGAAAACAACCATAAAAAACGCCGCTATAAGCTTAGCGGCGTTATATCACTTATTTCCAAGCAGTGTGTTTAGCTGGAGCGCACCCGAGAAACCGCATCTAGCCAGCCTTGATAGAGCTTTTCACGGGTTGCCTCTTCCATGGTGGGTGTAAAGCTACGCTCGCAGCGCCAGAGCTGCTCAATCTCTTCTAAGGTGTCGTACCAGCCCAAGCGTAACCCCGCTAAGTAAGCTGCCCCCAGTGCCGTAGTTTCTAGAATCGTCGGGCGATCTACCTGAACATTGAGCATATCGGCCAAGAACTGCATGACCCAGCTGTTTTTCACCATGCCACCATCGACACGCAGGTTGCCCGGTGCGGCTTCCATGTCATCGTTCATACAGTGCTGCAGGTCGCGAGTTTGATAACACACCGCCTGAAGCCCCGCCGCAACGATTTCGGCAATGCCGGTATCGCGGGTTAAGCCAAAAATAGCGCCACGGGCTTTGGGGTCCCAGTGGGGCGCACCTAGCCCGGTAAAGGCTGGCACCAAATAAACGCTGTGGCCGCTGCGGGTTTTCTGGGCCAGCGCTTCGGTTTCAGAAGCATCGGCAAATAGGTTCAAACCATCACGTAGCCACTGCACCGTTGCCCCCGCCACAAAGATACTGCCCTCCATAGCATAGGTGGGCTTGCCGTTAATGCGGTAGCCAATGGTGGTCAGCAGGCGATTACGCGATACCGAGGCTGTTTCCCCGGTGTTCACGATCATAAAACAGCCAGTACCGTAAGTGCTTTTACCCATACCGGGTTTAAAGCACGCCTGCCCAAAAAGCGCCGCCTGCTGGTCGCCCGCCACTCCTGCAATCGGCAGTGGCGCACCCAGCCAGTGGGCTTCCACGATGCCAAAATCGTCGCTTGAATCTTTCACCTCGGGGAGCATATTGGCGGGCACGTTAAACAGTGCCAGCAGCTCGTCATCCCAAGTTTGGTTATGAATATTAAACAGCGCCGTGCGCGAAGCGTTGGTGGCATCAGTGACGTGCCGTTTACCGTCGGTCAAGCGCCACATCAGAAAGCTATCGACGGTACCAAACGCCAGCTCGCCTCGGGCGGCGCGCTCGCGTGCGCCCTCGACGTTATCAAGGATCCAGGCAAGCTTAGTAGCAGAAAAGTAAGGGTCAATCAGCAGGCCGGTTTTGGCTTGTACGGCCTCGGTGTGGCCCGCGTCACGCAGCGCCTGACAGCGCTCCGAGGTGCGCCGGTCTTGCCACACAATGGCGTTGTAAAGCGGCTTACCGGTGGCGCGGTCCCACACCACGGTGGTTTCACGTTGGTTGGTAATGCCCACGCCATCCACTTGTTCTGGCGTTATCTTGGCTTTGCTTAACACCTCGCGGCAGGTGGCAATCACTGAATCCCAAATGTCTTCAGGGTTGTGTTCAATCCACCCATCTTGCGGAAAGTGTTGAGGAAACTCTTGCTGGGCAACTGCCGCAATTTGGCCTTGACGGTCAAACAGAATAGCGCGGGAGCTGGTCGTGCCTTGATCGATGGCGAGAATAAAGGAGGACATATCGCGTTCACTTTGTTGTAGGTTCTTTCGATTTTGTCTGTTTTGTTTCGTTTTATTATCATTCAAGGCTACTCCAGCGGCCTGGAATGCTCAAGTATGAAACTCTCCCACCTTAGCCATAGCGCGGCGTAGAGGCCTTTATTGAGGCTAACTAGGCAATGTGTAGCGCTACATCATACTGAGTGAGTAGCCGTTGAATCGCCTCTGGAGGCTTACGGTCGGTAAACAGCGCATCCAACTGGGAGATATTGCCCTGGCGCACTACCGGATTACGACGGAACTTCGAGTAATCTGCCGCCAAGTACACCCGCCGGGAGTTAGCAATAATCGCCTGGGCAACGCGCACCTCCTGGTAATCAAACTCCAGCAGCGAGCCATCTTCATCAATACCGCTGATCCCGATGATGCCGTAATCCACCTTGAACTGATTGATAAAGTCGATGGTAGCCTCGCCAATAATCCCGCCATCCCGAGAGCGCACCTGCCCGCCCGCAATGATCACGGTGAAGTCCTCTTTATGCTGAAGAATCGCCGCCACGTTCAGGTTATTGGTAATGATCTCCAGCCCTTGATGCTCTAAAAGCGCCTGGGCGATCATCTCGTTACTGGTACCGATATTAATGAACAGCGATGCGTGGTGAGGGATGTGCTGCGCCAAGCAGCGCGCAATGCGCTCTTTCTCTTCTAGGTGCAGGGTTTTACGGGTGCTGTAAGCAGTGTTAACGGTGCTGGACTCTACGCCGACGCCGCCGTGAACCCGGCGCACGCGACCTTCATTGGCCAGCGTATTTAAGTCACGGCGGATGGTTTGCGGCGTCACCGCGAAGTGTTCGGTGAGTTGCTCAATGCTCATATAGCCGTGCTGCCGAACCAGTTCGACAATGGCATCCTGGCGGTACTGTTGATTCATAAGCCCGGCCTGTTCGCTATTTGTTGGTCTATGTGCGTTATAGATTAGCAAAATTTTCGGAATCTAATAGCGCGAACACTCGAACAGGCCGGGTGCTGCCGTTACTTTAGGCTATGTTAGAGCGGCCACACCCACAAAATCGCGGGAATGGCGACGGCCATCACCACAAGCGAAAGCGGCAACCCCAGTTTCCAGTAATCTCCAAATCGGTACCCACCAGGGCCCAGCACCAGGGTATTCGATTGGTGTCCAATCGGGGTTAAAAACGCACAGGAAGCGCTGACAGCCACCACCATCAAAAACGGGTCCAGCGAGGCATCGAAACCGTTGGCGAGGCTCGCTGCAATAGGCGCCATGAGGAGAGCTGCGGCCGCATTGTTGACTACGTTAGAGAGCAGCATAGAGAGCAGAAATAGCCCCACTAAAGACACGATAATCGGCCACTCCACGCCAAAGCGCAGCAGCGCGTCGGCGATAATATCCGCCCCACCGCTGGTTTCCAGCGCTTCCCCCACTGGCAACATGGCGGCAAGCAGCACAATCACCGGGCCATCAATGGCCTGGTAGCCATCCCTTAGCGGCAGCACGCCAATCAGCAGCGACACCAGCGCCGCCGTGCTCATCGCAACAGCCGCGGGCAAAAGATCAAACAGCATCGCGACAATCGCTAGCGCGAAAATACCCACCGAAATAGCCAGCTTACGCGGCTGGCCTAAATGCAGCTCGCGGCTGGCCAGCGGCAAGCACCCTAGGCTCGACAAACTGTCCGCGATTTCATTTTCACTGCCTTGCAGCAGCAACACGTCACCCGTTTGGAAACGGATATCCCGCAGGCGCTGCTTCAGGCGGCCACCATCACGGGCCACGGCCACTAAGTGCAAGCCAAACTGATGGTTAAGGCGCAGCTGCCGCACGCTGCGATTAATCATCATCGAATCATTGCGAACAACAGCTTCAATGAGCTGTAGGCCTTCGGTATCGACCGGTTGGCGCTCATCATCCTTTTTAGCGTCAGTCTCCTGCTCTTGCGCCGCCTCTTGCTCTTCAGGTTCCGCGATGGCGCTTAGGCCTACTTTGTCTTCAAGTAGTTTTAGCTCATCGGGCCCTGCTTCCAGTAAGAGGATATCGCCCTCTTGCAGCACCCCATGAAACTGATAGCCCGCCCGGCGATTATCTTCCCGAACGACTGCCAAGACGGGAATGGTCTCATCCAACTCGTCGCGTAACTGCTGCAGGGTAAGGCCGTTGGCTTTAGAGTCTTTGGTAACGTTGAGTTCTACCAGATAATTCGCGGTATCGAACATATCGTCTGCCGCTGATTGACCGCTGCGTTTAGGCGTTAGACGCCACCCCACCAGCACAATAAATGCCAAGCCAACGAGTGCCACTGCTATTCCCACCGGCGAGAAACTAAATATGCCAAAGCTTTCACCGGTGATATTGCCCCGGTAGGCAGAAATAATGATATTGGGCGGCGTACCAATCAGCGTGGTCAACCCTCCCAGCAGAGAGCCAAACGCCAACGGCATTAACAGCAGCGAAGGAGAGGTATTGTGTTCACGGGCAAGCCGCATAGCCACCGGCAGCAGCAGCGCCAGCGCCCCTACGTTATTCATCACGCCGGAGAGCACAACGACAGTACCCACGAGCACGAGCAGTTGTAGCATTAAGCGCTCACCCACTTTGAGCACCTGATTGGCGATGACATCCACCACGCCGGAGCGCTCAAAGCCACGGCTTAACACCAGCACTGCTGCCACGGTAATCACCGCAGGATGGCCAAAGCCTGCAAAGGCTTCATCCGCAGGCACCAGCCCGAGCATTACCGAACCTAGCAGGGCCGCCAAAGCCACCAAATCATAACGAAATCGGCCCCAAATAAAGGCCACCAGCGTAAGCCCCAACACGATAAACACAAGCGTGCTGGGGGTCAGCCCTAAACTTTCCAGAGTCATTCGCGTGCCATCTCCCTATGTTGTCGCTCCTCTTCCCTGACACGGAAAGTGTGGAGTGTTCAGCATCACATTAGGCGATGACTATACAGCCGTACACGCACTGAAAAATAGGAAAACATAGCGCGCGGGTTAGCGTTTCATACGTGACAGTAAGCGCTCGACGGCTTCTAGATGTTCCGGCTCGTTGTGGCACATACCCTGAAACACGGCACACACATCCAGAAACGGCTTTAGCTCCATATCCGGGGCCATTTTCATGAGCCGCTTGGTGAGCCGTGTCGCTTTCGGCGGCTGGGCCGCCATGCGGTTGGCATGGGCCAGAGCGGCTTCCATCAGCTGCTCCGGCTCCACGACTTCCAGCACTACACCGTAGGCAAGCGCTTCATCAGCGCTGATCACTCGGCCTGAGAGGGTTAGCTCAAAGGCACGCTGGTAAACAATTTGGCGCTGCATAAACCACGCCCCGCCATCGCCGGGGATAATGCCTAAGTTAAGAAACGTCTCACCAAAGCTCGCCTTGCGGGACGCAATACGCAAGTCGGCCATGTTGGCCAAATCAAACCCGGCACCAATCGCCGCCCCGTTCACGGCGGCGATGATGGGCACTTCTACCTGATTAAGTGCCAGGGGCATTCGCTGAATCCCTTGCCGGTAGCGCTCAGCGACTTCGGCTACATCCCCTGCAAAATCGCCGCCGCGTTCGGCCATATCTTTTACATTACCCCCGGCACAGAAAGCGCTCCCCGCCCCGGTAATCACCAGCACCGAAACCTCCTGGCAACGGTTCACCCATGCGGCAGTGGCGACGATATCATCCACCAGCGCCGTGCCGGTAAGCGCATTGCGCACATCGTGGCGGTTAAGCGTGAGCGTTGCCACACGGTTTTCCAGCGTTAGGGTAGCGTCGGTTAATTCAGGTAGCGTTCGGCTCATGATTGGCGCTCCACAATAATTCGGGCATCGACGATGGCATAGTTAACGGCTGAATGGCCTTTCGGATAGGCAATCACCGGGTTCAAGTCTAGCTCGCAAATCTCCGGGTAGGCGTCCACCAATTGGGATACCTGCATCAGCAGTGACACCAGCGCCTGCTTATCGACACCCGCAGCCCCGCGCACCCCCGCCAGCACTTTCTGCGCTTTGAGTTGATCGACCATGGATTGCGCGTCGCGCAGGGTCAGCGGCAGCGAGCGGAAGGCCACGTCTTCGAGCACCTCCACGAAGATGCCACCCAAGCCAAACATTAGAACCGGGCCGAAAATCGGGTCGCGCAGCATGCCGATAATCACCTCAACGCCCTTCTCAGCCATTGGCGTGACCAGCACGCCCTCTATCTGGGCGTTCGGGTCGTAAGCCTGGGCGTTTGAGTGAATGGCCTGAAAGGCATCGCGCAGTGCGGCGTCACCCACCAGGTTAAGCTTGACCCCGCCCGCGTCGGATTTATGCAGGATATCTTTCGAGACCACCTTCATCGCCAGCGGCTTGCCTTGCGTGCGCTGGAAGATCTCGGCGAGTTCGTCCTCACGATGCACCAACCACTCCTCGGGCACCGCGATACCGTGTTCCGCCAACAGCCCCTTCGCTTCAAACTCCAGTAAATCGCGCCCTTCCGCCTTAGCCGCTTTTAGCATGGCCTTACCTGTTTCCGCTGGCGCGGCGGGCGCTATCGTCTCCTGCGCCTGTTGGCTGGCCAGGTACTCCCCTCGCTCACCTAAGGCAGCAAGCACGCGCACCGCATGCTCAATCGAGGAATACACCGGCAAGCCGGCTTCGTGTAAACGGCGCAGCGCAGGCGGTTTGATGGGTGCGTAGAGGCTGTAAATTACCAGCGGTTTCTCAGAGGCTTGAGCAAGCTCTACCATGCGCTCCGCGCCACGCATCTCGTCGCCCATCAGCGACTCCGCAAAACGCAGGCTATACCCGCCGAACATGCCGACCAGGAAGACGCTATCGACGCCTTTATCCGCCATCACCAGCTCGATGCAGCCGGCCAGCAGCGAGGGGTTCGCATCCGAGGAGCCCGCCACGTCCACTGGGTTAAGGGTAGATGCCTGAGGCAGTAACACTTCGCGCAGTGCAGAGCGGGTAGCGTCAGAAAGCTCGGCAAGCGTCAGGCCCGCCTCCGATAAACGATCGGCGGCAATGGTGGCTTGGCCGCCGCCGTCAGAAATCACCGCCACGCGCTTACCGGGGGCTTTTTGGAGCCGCCCCAATCCTTCCGCCACTGGCAGGATTTCATCGGAGTACTGAACCACGCTAACGCCTGCCTGGCGCAACAAATCGACGGTCATTTGATAACTACCGGCCAACGCACCGGTATGGGAGCTGGCGGCTTTTTGGCCCTGTTCAGTGGCACCGGATTTATACACCACCACCGGCTTCATTGCGGTCACGTCACGGGCCACTTTCAGAAACTGCTGCCCATCACGGAAGCCTTCCACGTAGAGCGTCGCCACACGGGTATGCTCGTCTTCCCCTAGGTAGCACAGGTAATCGTTAAAGCCGATATCACTCTGGTTGCCCGGGCCAACGTAGGTGCTAAACCCCACCTGCCCGTTGTGCTGGGCCTCCAGCGCCAGGGAGAGCAGCATATTGCCGGATTGGGAAACAATACCGATATCGCCCGGTTTGACGTTCTCCAGCGCCAGTAAGTTGATCTGATGGTGCAGGTTAAACATGCCGGAGGTATTCGGGCCGATAATACGCACACCGTGGGCACGGGCGGCCTCCATCATTTGCGCCTCCAATGCCGCACCCGCTTCACCGGTTTCGCCAAACCCGCTGGCCAGAATCACCGCCCCCTTCACGCCACGGCGGCCACACTCGGCAATCAGCGCAGGCACGGTGGCGGCAGGCGTACACAGCAGTGCAAGCTTGGGGCTGCCCGGCATCTCGGCAATAGAGGGCCATGCATTCACACCTAGAATATGATCGGCTTTTGGGTTGATCGGGTAGATGCTCCCCTGGTAGCCGCCGTTAATCAGCCCTACCATGGCTTTATAGCCCCGCTTGGTCGGGTCCGCAGAGGCTCCGACGATGGCAATGCCGGTGGGGGCTAAGATGTCGTGCAGCGGGCTGCGAGTTGGAAGATGACCTTCGATAGTGTTCATGGCGTAACCTGTTTGACAAAGAAGTGCGCAACGGATGGATTCAGACCCAATTCCCGAGGTTGAAGCACGGGATTATTGGCCCTGAAAATTCGGCGTGCGCCGCTCGGCAAAGGCATCAACCCCCTCTTGCCAGTCGTCGGTGGTGGAGCAGGTAAACACCGCATCCAGCTCCTGCTGCAGCTGGATCTCCATGCTGGTATGGGCGCTGCGGTTGACCAGCGGCTTTAACATCGCCATGGAAACCGGTGCCTGCTTGGCAAGCCGCTCAGCAAGCACTTGGGCTTCGGCCATCAGCTGCGTTTGGGGGTAGCTGGCCAGCGCCAAGCTGATCCTGGCGGCTTCTGGCCCATGAATTTTGTCGCCTAAATAGAGCAAGCGCCGGGCTTGGGTAAGCCCCACCAGTTGAGGCAGCAATTTTGAAACACCGCCGCCCACGCAAGTACCAATACTGGTTTCTGGGAAACCAATCTGCGCCTCGTCAGCCATCACGATAAAATCGCAGGAGACCGCCATCTCCGCGCCAGCCCCCAGCGCATAGCCGTTCACGGCTGCTACCACCGGCTTACTGAGTTTGGCGATGGCTTCGCATACGTCGTTGCCCAGCTGCAAATAGGCCCGGCGCTGAAACAGGGTGCGCTTAGCGCTGCCGTGGGCCTTCATATCGGCACCAACACAAAACGCGCGCCCTTCACCGGTCAGCACCACCGCCCGTACCTGAGAAGACTGCTGTGCCATTCGCAGCACATCCAGCAGCTCTTGGTAGAGCGCCTCAACAACGGCGTTGAGGCGCTGCGGGCGATTCAGTCGCACAGTCAATACGCGGGCATCCAGAGTGACCAGCAGCGTTTCATAATTGGGCAGCGCAGTAGCGTCAGCAGGCATGGTGCTTTTTCTAACCTCCTCGGATCAATCGTCAAAACTTAACGAAACGTTTGTTTCTTTATTTTAAACAAAAAGAAACGAATGTGTTTTTTGAACGATAGAGTAGTCGCTGGGACGACGTCAATACATCTGTAGCAAAAACATTTATCATTGGCACAAATGTTTTATTTTCATAAAAGAGGGTGCCATGCCAGACAACGCCACTCACGCCACCAGCCTGGACAGCATTCACCAGCAGCTAGCCGAGAGCTACGCGGCGCTTAGCCCACAGCTCAAGCGCGCCGCCAGCTATGTGCTGGAACATCCTGCAGAGATGGCGTTTCAGTCGATCCGCAAAACGGCTCAGGCAGCATCCGTCACTCCCTCCACCCTGGTCAGGCTAGCCAAGCGGCTTGGGTTCGAGAGCTACGAGCCGTTTCGGGAGGTGTTTCAATCGGCGGTACAGGCAGCGCCGGTAGAGCTATCCGGCCGCGCCAGCCAGTTGAAGCAGCAGCACAGAAACCCAGAAGCGGCGCTGTTTGCGGAGGTAGGCGACGCTGCCTTCGATAATATTGGCAGGCTGTTTACGGCGGATAACCAAACGCGCGTCAAAGAGGCCGCCGAGCGAATCTTAGCCGCGCGACGAGTCGCCGTGGTCGGGTTTCGCGACACCTTCGCCTGCGCGTACCACTTCGCCTACGTGGGGCGCATTGCGATGCCGGAAGTGACGCTCATTCGCGGCCAGGAGGGAGGCTTGCTTACCGAGTTGGCCCCGTTCAACGAGCAGGATGTGGTGGTAGCGTTTGGCTTTGAACCCTACTGCGCCGAGACGGTGAAGGCGCTGGAGATTACCCGCGCCAACGGCGTGCAGGCGATTGTGATTACCGACACGCTGCGCTCACCGCTTGTGCCGGGGGCCAGCGTGACGTTTACCGTCGCCAACGCTACGCCGCACTTTTTCCCGTCGATACTAGCGGCGATTACGCTCAGCGAAGCTATTCTGGCGGAGTGCGTGGCATTCGGCCCCGACCAGCTGGTCGATAACGTGACCAGCTTTGAGAGCCGAATGCGTCAGTTGGGAGCGTATGTAGAGATTGCCTAAACAGTCGCTTAGTAATGTCATCAGACCGGAACAACCCTAGGCGGGGGGCTGTGAATCCCTCCATGGACGCTACTTTCGCCATCCATGGCGAAAGACCCCCGCTACGGGATGATTCCGATCATCTCTAGTACCATTATCACGGCAATAAAATAGTAGAACCGGTGGTTTTCCGGCTCTGTAGCGCATCCTGAGCCTTACCTGCGTCTTGCAGCGGGTAGCGGTTGGCCACGTCGATGTGGATTTTGCCGCTCTCGATCATGGCGAAAAACTCTTCGCACATCATCTCTAGGCGCTCACGGGTGTCGGCGTAGCCGTTCAGGCTTGGGCGAGTCACAAACAGCGCGCCTTTTTGATTCAAAATACCAATATTCACGCCATCCACAGGGCCAGAAGAGTTGCCGAAACTCACCATCAGCGAGCGGGGCTTCAAGCAGTCCAGCGACATTTCCCAGGTGTCTTTACCCACCGAGTCATACACCACGTCACACATCTCGCCGTTGGTCAGCTCGCGCACACGCTCTACCACGTTCTCTTCGGTGTAGTTGATGGTCGCCCATGCACCGTTGGCCATGGCTAGGTCGGCTTTTTCTTGAGAGCTAACCGTACCGATCAGCTTAACGCCCAACGCCTTAGCCCACTGGCAGGCAATAGAGCCAACGCCACCGGCCGCCGCGTGGAACAGAATGGTCTCACCGCCTTTAAGCGCATAGGTTTGACGCAGCAGATACTGCACCGTTAAGCCTTTCAGCATGCTGGCGGCAGCGGTGTCGAAATCGATAAAATCCGGCAGTTTGACGACTTTGGACGCAGGCAGCGTGTGCAGTTCGGCGTATGCGCCCAGCGGGCCTTGGGCGTAAGCCACCCGGTCACCGACTTTGACATGCGTGACGCCCTCACCGACCGCATCCACAATGCCCGCGCCTTCGGTGCCTAGCCCTGTTGGCATAGCGGGCGCAGGGTAAAGTCCCGTACGGAAGTAGATATCGATAAAGTTCAGCCCCACCGCTTTGTTTGCGATGCGCACTTCACCGGCAGCGGGAGCGGCAGGTTCAACATCGACCCACTCCAATACCTCTGACCCACCGGTGTTAGCAAGCTGGATACGCTTAGACATTAATAACACTCCTGTTGTTAATTATTGGACATACCCTGCGCGCTATCCAACCGCGTTGGGCGTCTTAAATCAAGCCATTAGCTCACTAGGCCGACACGTCGTCGTCATGAACCCATGCTAAACTTGGCAGCATTGTGCTTCATGACGCTCAATTGGCGACCACTACACGGAGTGGCTATGACCCATCCCGCAATTTCTGTCCCCACGCTCATCGCCCACCGCGGCTACTCCGCTGCCGCGCCCGAAAACACCCTGGCAGCCGTACGTGCCGCCCATCAAGCAGGCGCGACCTGGGTGGAATTAGACGTGCAGCTACTGAAAGATGATACACCGGTCATCTGGCACGATGGCGACGTTAGCCGCTGCTCAGATGGCCGTGCCGAGCTCGCCAATCTGACATGGCAGCAGGCTCAGCAGTTAGATGTGGGCAGTTGGTTTGGTGACCGCTTTGCGGGGGAAAAAATGGCCAGCCTGGAGGCTATGCTCGCCCTGCTCAACGAGCTGGAAATGGGCGTTAACCTGGAAATTAAGGTCAACAAAGGGCGTGATCCCATCCGTTTGGTGGACGTGGTACTGCCTGCTGTTCTAGCTGCCCTCCCCCCTGAGCGCCTAGTGATCTCGTCCTTCGACTCCGTAGCCTTAGCCCACTGCCGCCAACATGCCCCCAAAGAGGCCCTGGCGTTAGGCGCGCTGTTTGGCAGTGTGCCCAAAAACTGGCGCGAACAGTGCGAAGCAGTCGAGGCGTTTAGTATTCACCCTCATTGGCCGCGGCTCAAACAGACCCAGGCCGCCGCCATGTGCCGCGACGGTTACCAAGTTCTTTGCTACACCGCCAACGATCCCAGCGCGTTTGATAGCCGCTGGGCCTGGGGCATTGCCAGCGCCATTACCGATGAACCTGCTGCCTTTAAACGCTACCTAGACAACCGCCAGCGCGCAGACCAGCCCGTTTAAACTGTTTAAACAAACTGTTTACATTCAGGCAATGAGACTGGGGCAACGTCACTGGGACAACGTAATAAGGAGAACGATGAACTATCTTGGTGCGCACGTTAGCGCGGCGGGCGGCGCGGATCAGGCCGTTCTTCGTGCTGTTGACATTGGTGCAACGGCGTTCGCGCTGTTCACCAAAAACCAGCGTCAGTGGAAAGGGAAGCCGCTAACGGACGAGGCCATTGCGGCCTTCAAGCAGGCCTGTAAAACCCACGGCTTTGGCCCTGAGCAGATTCTGCCCCACGACAGCTATCTGATTAACCTGGGCCACCCAGAAGCCGAGGGGCTGGCCAAGTCCCGCGCGGCGTTTTTGGATGAGATGCAGCGCTGCAAGCAGCTAGGGCTGACGCTGCTCAACTTTCATCCCGGCAGCCACCTGAACAAGATCAGCGAAGCCGAGTGCCTGGCGCGTATTGCCGACTCGATCAATGAAGCGCTGTCTGACAC
Organism: Halomonas sp. SIMBA_159; assembly: GCF_046536035.1. NCBI lineage: Bacteria > Pseudomonadati > Pseudomonadota > Gammaproteobacteria > Oceanospirillales > Halomonadaceae > Halomonas > Halomonas sp. SIMBA_159. The sequence goes on along the minus strand of NZ_JAWJBT010000010.1, from coordinate 104,608 downwards.
ACAAGGCGTGACCGCCGTGATCGAAAACACCGCGGGCCAAGGCACCAACCTCGGCTGGCGTTTTGAGCACTTGGCCGAGATTATCGATCAGGTGGAGGATAAATCTCGGGTGGGCGTGTGTATCGATACCTGCCACGCTTTCGCTGCCGGGTACGATCTCCGCACCCGCGACGCAACACAGGCCACCCTGGATGAGCTTGGCAAGGTCGTAGGTTTTGAGTACTTGCGCGGCATGCACTTGAACGATGCCAAAAGTGCCTTTGCCAGCCGCGTCGACCGCCACCACAGCCTGGGTAAGGGCAATATTGGGCTCGATGCCTTTAGCACCATTATGCAAGACGAGCGCATCCACGGCATTCCGATGATTTTAGAGACCATCGAACCCGAGATCTGGGCCGAGGAGCTCAACTGGCTGCGCGCTCAAGTGCCAGAGGCCGCGCCGGGTAAGTAGTGAATCACGTCGTGAAAGCGTAATCGCGTCGCGGTGTTATTGCGCATGGCGTGGGGCCGGTCAGCAAAAAAGCGCAGCCCCTCGCCTGCCCGCAGCGTTTGCCAGCGCTCGTCAATGCGTAGCTCCATCTCTCCTTCCACCACCACGATGTGCTCCACCACACCACTAGCATGCGCCGACGATTCACTGATCGCCCCTGGTGCGAGTTCGATCATGAACATCTCGAAACCCAGCAGCGGGTCGTAAGGAAACAGCAGCCGAGCCTGCATACCGGCGCTGTCGTCGCCCCATACCGATTCCCAGCCATCCCGGTGCAGCTCCCCTAATGCGGGCTTGTCACTGTCAAACAGAGTCGAAAACGACACCCGAAAGCCGCTGGCAATCTTCCAGAGCGTCGAGACCGTCGGGCTGGACTCGCCCCGTTCGATCTGGCCGAGCATCGCTTTGCTAACCCCGGTTTCACCGGCGGCACGGTCCAGGCTCCAGCCGCGCTCTTTACGCAGTTGCCTCACCGTCCCCGCAATATGTTCTGCAATGGTGTGTGGCTCACTGGCCATCCGCTTCTCCTAATACAAGCCCGGTTACAAGCGCTATTACAAACGCCACTACATACGCCACTACATACTATAACGCCACCTATTGTGCGTTATAACGCACAGTGGTAACGTGGCGATTGTGCGCTATAACGCACATTTTGCCATCACCGCTTGCGAGAGGCCACCCATGGAAGCGCCATCCACCTGCCACGACTCCGCTGCGCCCAGTCTTTGGCGCGATATTAGTTTGTCTACGGTCATTGCGGGCTTCGTCGCCGTCGTGATTGGCTATACCAGTTCAGCGGCAATTATCTTCCAAGCCGCAGCGGCCACCGGTGCCAGCACCGCACAAATCAGCTCATGGCTGTGGGCGCTAGGCATTGGGATGGGCCTGACCTCGCTGGGGCTGTCGCTGCGCTACCGGATGCCGCTGTTAACGGCGTGGTCGACACCGGGAGCGGCGTTCCTGGCGACGAGCCTTCCTGGCATTCCCATCGAGGAAGCTATCGGCGCGTTTCTTTTCTCAGCGCTACTGATCACCTTATGCGGCGTCACGGGGCTGTTCGAGCGCTTGATGCGACACATCCCCAGCGCCATAGCCTCCGCCATGCTGGCCGGTATCCTGCTGCGCTTTGGACTAGAGCTGTTTAACGTGATGGAGCGTCAGTGGCTGCTGCCGCTAGCCATGCTGGCCGCCTGGGTGGCAGGCAGGCGTTTATGGCCAACGCTGGCAGTGCCGGGGGTGCTGCTCACTGGCGTGGCGATTGCCCTGTTACAAGGCCAAATTAGCACGCAAGGTATTCCGCTAACGCCCACGCTCCCGGTTTTTACCGCCCCCGCGTTCAACCCAATGACGTTGCTAAGTATTGGCGTACCGCTGTTCGTGATTACCATGGCCACTCAAAATCTGCCTGGCGTCGCGGTACTGCGGGCAGCAGGCTACCGGCCCAACAGCTCGCCGCTAATCGCCTGGACAGGCGGCGCTACGCTGCTGCTCGCACCGTTTGGTGGTTACGCGCTCAATATGGCCGCTATTAGCGCCGCCGTGTGCATGGGCCCTGATGCCCACCCAAATCCTAAAAAGCGTTATACCGCGGGCGTGGCCGCTGGCGTTTTTTATATCGCGATGGGCATCTTCGGTGCCACGGTCACCGGCATCTTCAATGCCCTACCCAGTGTATTAGTGATGGCACTGGCAGGTATTGCGCTACTGGGTACTCTAGGCGGCGGTTTAGCGGGCGCATTTGAAAAAAGCGAACAGCGCGATGCGGCCATCGTGACCTTTTTGCTGACCGGTTCGGGCATTACGCTGTTGGGGATCGGGGGAGCCTTTTGGGGCCTAGTGGCTGGCTTAGCGGTCTTGAAAATAACCACCATGAAAGCAAAAACGTAAAAAGCTGTGCGGCAATAGGCAAACGCCCCTGGCAGGTTGACCTGCCAGGGGCGTTCAGAGCATACGTTCTGATAACAACACCGGCCAATTACATCGTAGCCAAGCGCTCTTCATCCAATACGCCGGACATACGCACCATCGCCAGCGCTTCATCCAGGCTATCCATCTCTTCAATCACCAGCAGCTCGTTCTCCAAGCTAACCGGTTGGCCGGCCTTATCTGACAGTAGCTTCTCTAAGGAAGCCACATCCATAGCGTCGTCTAAGTGGTGAATATCTACCGAGGCGCTACTCGCGCTGGGAAGATAGATAGTGCCATTAGAGAAATCCACGGCGTAGGCAATCACCCCTGGAACGATGAAAAACAGCAGACCCACGCCATTGGCAATCGCCACTACCGGGTCTACATCACCGCTCAACTGCCCCTTACGCTCCGGGTAGAACATGGTACCGCAACCGCTTAATGCCACAATGGAGACACCTACAACGGCCCCCGTTAACCAACGGCAAACTGCTTGCTGCATGGAGGTTCCCTCGAAATCTTAACGTACCGATAGCCGATGCTGTCGTGTTTGTTGTGTTCAAATCAGCGACTATCGAATCAAATGCCGCTTGATTCTAGCACACTTCAAGAACAGCACACGCTTGACTGCTGATGTTGGATTTTGCCGCCTTACCCGCTTAGCCGTACAATGCCGGATTCAACGCTCAATTAAGCGCTACGTTCGACACAACGATCCAGCATCACCCCTACCAACCAAGGAATGCTCACGCCCATGCGCGCCAGCCAATTATTGATTGCGACATTAAAAGAAACCCCGGCCGACGCTGAAGTTATCAGCCACCAGTTAATGCTGCGCGCCGGGATGATCCGCCGTCTCACCTCGGGCCTGTATACCTGGCTCCCTCTGGGGCTGCGCACCCTGCGCAAAGTCGAAGCGATTGTGCGTGAAGAGATGAACCGCGCCGGTGCTCAAGAAGTATTGATGCCCGCCGTTCAACCCGCCGACCTGTGGCAAGAGTCTGGCCGCTGGGAACAGTACGGCCCAGAGCTACTGCGTTTAAAAGATCGCCATGACCGCGACTACTGCGTGGGCCCCACCCATGAAGAAGTCATCACTGATCTAGTGCGCAAAGAGATCGCCAGCTACAAGCAGCTGCCGGTGAACTTCTACCAGATTCAAACCAAGTTCCGTGATGAAATTCGTCCACGTTTTGGCGTGATGCGCTCGCGGGAATTCATCATGAAAGATGCCTACTCCTTCCATCTGGACGAAGCCTCTCTCAAAGAGACCTACCAAGGCATGTACGACGCCTATTCGCGCATTTTCACGCGCCTGGGCCTCGACTTCCGCCCGGTCATTGCCGATAACGGCTCCATTGGTGGCACGGGCTCTCATGAATTCCACGTGCTGGCCGACTCCGGCGAAGACGATATCGTGTTCTCCAATGCGTCCGATTACGCCGCCAATATCGAGAAAGCCGAAGCGCTGCCCGCGCCGCTGGGCAGCAACGTCGAGCGCGCCGCCCCCAGCGAAGAGATGCGTTTGGTTGATACACCGGATGCCAAAACCATCGCCACGCTGGTAGAGCAGTTCAAGCTGCCCATTGAGAAAACCGTCAAAACGCTGATGGTTCACGCGGCGGAAGGCGGCCTCATTGCGCTGCTGGTTCGCGGCGACCACGAACTCAACGAAGTGAAAGCGGAAAACCTGCCTCAGGTAAAAGCCCCGCTAACCATGGCCAGCGAAGAGGAAATTCGTGCCGCCGTGGGTGCAGGCCCGGGCTCTTTAGGCCCGGTCGGTTTAGAAATGCCGATCATCATTGACCGCAGCGTTGCCTTAATGAGCGACTTCGGCGCGGGTGCGAATGTCGATGGCAAGCACTACTTCGGCATCAACTGGGAGCGTGATGCTGCCCTGCCGCAGGTCGCTGACCTACGTAACGTCGTAGAAGGCGACCCGTCACCCGATGGCCAAGGCACGCTCTCGATCAAGCGCGGCATCGAAGTCGGTCACGTGTTCCAGCTGGGTCAAAAGTACTCTCAGGCAATGAATGCCAGCGTACTAGGCGACAACGGCAAAACCAGCCACCCGTGGATGGGCTGCTACGGTATTGGCGTGACCCGTGTGGTCGCGGCAGCCATCGAGCAGAACCACGATGATGCCGGCATTATTTGGCCCAACGCCATCGCGCCGTTTCAGGTCGCCCTGGTACCAATGAATGCTCACAAATCGCAGCGCGTACGTGAAGAGTCTGAGCGCCTGTACCAAACGCTCACCGCCGCTGGTTTAGACGTCCTGCTGGACGACCGCGACACGCGCCCCGGCGTGAAATTTGCTGATCTAGAGCTCATGGGCGTACCGCACCGCCTAGTGATTGGCGACCGTGGTTTGGATAACGGCGAGCTAGAGTACAAAGGCCGTCGCGACAGCGAAGCAACGATGATTGCCGCCGAGCGGATTGTGGATTTTCTGCGCGAGCAGGCAGGCTTGGTTTAACACTGAGTTATCGATAGGTATGTTGCTGAGCATTCCTGTGTTGCTAAGCATTCCGTGGCGGCGTTTGTCGCCACGGCACGTGACAGGGATGTTGGTGGGTAGCCTTATGATGGCTGTGTCCGCCACGCCAAGCGCGGCGGAGCTTCCGCTGCGTCCCACGCTAGAAACGGCGAGCCAATCGACAGCCTACTATCAGTGGCAGCTACAAGAGTGGCGCAGCCGTATGGATGCGCCACTCTCCCGCTTTATATCCGCACCTGAACAGCGCCACACTCTGCTCACACGGCTCTACCAAGAGGCCAGACTGGCAGGGCTACCGCCCGAGCTGGTACTTGCATTGATCCAGGTAGAGAGCGCCTTTAATGCCGATGCGGTCTCTTCCGCTGGCGCGGTAGGTCTCATGCAGATCATGCCGTTTTGGGTCGCTGAGCTTGGCCTGCCCATCGACGACCTTACCGAACCCAACCGCAACCTGCGCTATGGGTGCACGATTTTAGCCCACTACCTTGCCATCGAACGGGGTGACTTTACCCGAGCTCTCGCTCGCTATAACGGCAGCCTCGGGAAGACGTGGTACCCGGAGAGAGTGCTTAAAGCATGGCGAGATCACTGGCGCTAAGCGTTAACGTCTTTAATTAATCCAGCGTGATAGAACTGCGCGAGTAGCTGCGCCACGTCTTGGCGTACCTGCTCAAATTTTGCGCCTGCAAAAAAGCCTGTGAGCGTGTCACTCACGGAGTCAAGATCCAACGGTTCGTGATTCAACAGCGCCCACACAGCCCGGCTGGTGGTATTCAGCCGATGAATCGCGCCGCCCTCCTCGGCAATCACAAATAGCTCGTCGCCTAGCGGAAACTCAAACGCTGCCTCACTGGCCTGCCACTGGCGCGCATCCGTTGGCTCAAGGGCAGGTATCACTTCAGGAGTATCGCAACGGGGCTGGCTGGCCAGTGCCAAGCTCTCTAGGGTGCCACTTCCCCAGCATTTCGTGAGCCACTGGGCCGCATCAAAGGCGTCGCAATAGCGCAGCAGAAAACAGGGCAAGCCCTGAAGCAGTGGCAAGAAGCGCTCGATCAGCGCCTGGTCAGATTCGTGCTCGGCAAAATTTTGCTGTAACAGCTGCCATAACCCATCGCCTGGCTGAAGGCGGGTGAGCTGGGGCTCGTTTAGCGATTCATCGCGGTCAATCAGTAATATCGCCCCCAGCGGGCAGCGCTGGCCGTGGCTAGCTAACTGCGTATTATCCAAACGAAGATAGCCATAGCGGGCATCCTGAGGGCCAAGGTGCGTTTGTACAAACTGACGAAACTCCAGAGACATCGCGTCAGGAAGCGGTAGCCGCAAGCGAGGTGCCACGCCCAGCGCAATCCCTTCACCTTGCTTGTTGAGCGCCAGCACATCATCACCAAACACTCGCTGCCCAGCCGCTGCAAAGGCGGCGGTTAAGGTGCTTTTGCCCGCCCGGTATGTATCTGGAAAAATCACCAACTGGCCATTGATTTCCACTGATCCGCAGTGCAAACCCACTAACTCTGGGTGACGATAAAAATATGCCCCGGCAGCATCCGCGATAACGCTACAGGCGGTTCCTACCGCGCTGTCCAGCAGCGCTCCTTCAGGAAACGCGGGCACCTCTTGCCAATACCCCTGCGGATGCCGCCACACGCAAATCTCTGGCTTTTTAGCCGGTGTGGCACAAGGCATCATGGGCCAGCCTGGCATAGCGGCTGTCAGTATAGGCAGCAACCCCTTGGCATTGACTAACCGAAGGCAAGGCCCAATGCCTGCTAGCGTATAATCTTGATGATGGCTCGGCATGGCCGTTCCCCTACCAGCGCGGCAGTACCCGGCTTAGGCGAATTTCAATGACGCCATCGCGCTCCCAACGTGAACGCTGCGGACGGGAATAACGGTGTTGATAATGCCGGTCTCTAGAGTAGTCGGGGCGAGAGTAGCGAGCGCGCGAATAGTGCGGTCGAGAATAGCTAGGACGCGAATAGCTGGGTCGTGAGCGGCTTGGGCGTGAATGACGATGCTCGCGGGCTTCAGCCTGCCCTATTGATAATAAGGTGGGCGCAACGTAAAGGGCGGCAGCACCTAAACCCAAACTAGCCAGTACCTGGCGGCGCGAACGGCGCTTGCTTAAAAGGTCTTTAGTGCTGTCGGTAGGGTTACTCATCACACGTCTCCTGGTTGTTACGTCAAACAGGTTAGCGAACACTGTTTCTAAAACTACTCTAGCTTCGCCAAACCAGTGACACCATAGCCCTCGCCAGACTTCCCCATTATTTACTCTTTTTCACTTTCTGTGAGTATATCGTTAGTGCGAAAACATGACTTTGCCACATAATAGCTACATGATGATTTCCCCTGTCCTTCCTTAGGTAATTCCTCATGCTTATAACGCATAAAGGCCGCCGCCTACTCCTTCCGCTATGGCCCTTGGGCTGTTTAATGATGATGGCGAGTTTGCCTATCCAGGCAGCCACTTTAAGCGTGACCGACACCTCCGGCACACCGCTAGAAAACGCTGTAGTCGAGGTCTATTACGATGCTGCCACACCTGCGACAACTCAAACGAAAAATATTGTTCAGCGTAATGCAGCGTTTAACCCGCAGGTGACGACGATTCCGACCGGCAGCTACGTTGCCTTTCCCAACGAAGACACCACGCGCCACCACGTCTTCTCATTTTCCCCGGCGAAAACTTTTGACCTCGAACTTTTCCTGAGCGAAACCCCGCCGCCGGTTCATTTTGAGCAAGCGGGCGTCGTTGTGCTTGGCTGCAATATTCACGATCAAATGCAGGCGTTTATCGTGGTCAGCGATGCGCCCTATGCAGCCATTACTAATAGTGCAGGCAATCTTACCCTTCCCCAACTTCCAGAGGGCAGCCACCGGATGCGAGTGTGGCATAGCCGTATGGACGACACCCAAAATGTCTGGTGGGAAGGTGAAATTAGCGATGCCGATAACCTGACCGTGGCTTTGGAGCTGAACGCCATTCCGCCCCAACCGCCCACCCTATCGCCGCTGCAGCAGCGTTTTCAAAACGCCACGCACAGTCACTAAAAGAGGTGACCATGCGCTTTCGCACGCGCTTAACGCTAGTGCTTTTAACGGTTGTAATTATTTCACAGCTGGCAACAGGGGTAGCGTTTTTGCGCGCCACCCAAAGTGATGCGTTAGCAAAGGGCAACCAGCGCTTGGAAGTAGGTGCGCGTGTCTTCCAACAGTTACTTGATATCCGTGGCGAACAGTTATTAGGAAATGTTGCAATTCTGGCAGACGATTTTGGTTTTAAAAGCGCGGTGGCCACCCAAGATACGGCGACCCTGTACTCCGTTCTGGCCAACCACGGCGACCGCGCCAAGGCTGACATGGTCATGCTCAGCGACCTAAACGGTACCGTGCTTGCCAGTAGCCACCATGAGCAAAATAGCAGCATACCGTTTCCAGGCTTATTTCAACGCGCCCAACAAACGGGAAGCGGCGTCGGCGTCGTGATTGATAGCGGGGAACCCTACGAGTTTGTGTTGCTACCGGTGCGTGCGCCTAATTTGATTGGCTGGGTAGGCATGGGGTTTCTGATTAATGAAAGCGTCACTGAGGAAATCAATGCATTAACCGGGCTTGAAATCAGCATTGTGACCTACAACGCCAGCGGCAACATTAGCTACCTCGCCAGCTCTCACCAAGAGCAACTGGCGATAAACCTAATGAGCGACAATGGCAATCAGTTGATGGAGGGCGCTTATACCACGAGCAATAAACTGTCGCTGGATAATGACTACCTCTCCTATGCTTCAACGCTGATGGCTAACCAAGAGTATCAGTCCTTTGCGCTCATTCAGCTCTCTCGTGATGAGCTTTTGGGCGCTTACAGTCGTTTGCAGTGGCAGCTGTTAAGTATTGTCGCGTTAATGCTGCTGCTGACGCTCGTCGTCGCTATGTGGAGCGCCCGCAGCATCAGTAAACCGCTGATTGCGCTAGCGCAAGCGGCGAAGCGCATTGGTCAAGGTGAACGCATTGAACATATTTCAAGCGGCAGTTCTGTCACGGAAACGAATCAGTTGGCGACTACCCTGCTCTCTATGCAGGAAGATATTGCCAAGCGCGAAGCCACGCTGCTGCACCAGTCGCGTCACGACCTGCTCACTAACCTGCCCAACCGGGTCAGCGCGTTTGAAGATCTTCAACGTCTTATCCAGCAAGATCAACCTTTTACCTTGCTGCGTTTTTCCATCAACGACTTTCGCGATATCAACGATACGTTTGGCTACGAACTCGGTGACCATCTGCTGGTCACTCTTGCCAAGCGCATGCAAGACCTCCCTACGCCCATTATGAAAGCCTATCGACTGGATGGCGACGAGCTGATGCTTGTCATTGGCCAAGCCGACCTAGACCGCCGTAGGCGCGAAGCCATGATGGAACAGATCAGCGAACCCATCAGCCTGGATAAATCCTTAATCATGCCTTCGCTCTCTGCGGGTGAAGTCAGCTACCCCACCCATGGTGACAATGCACAACTGCTGCTGCGCCGCTCGGATATCGCGCTTGATCAAGCCCGGCGTCATCGCCATAGCCACGAGCGCTATGTGGACGGCCAAGACGAACAGCACCTGCGCCAGCTGATGCTTATCCGTGACCTGCAAGAAGCCGTGGACAATGGCGAGCTGTGGATGGCCTACCAACCCAAGGTGGACACCACCACGGGCAGTGTTTGCCAATTTGAAGCACTGATGCGCTGGCGACACCCCACCCTTGGGTTTGTGCCGCCGGATGAGTTTATCGGCTTGGCCGAGCGTTCCGGCAATATTGGACGGCTCTCCGATTGGATGCTGGCACACGTATGTGAACAGCTGTATCACTGGAAACGCCAAGGCCATCATCTCTCCGTGGCGATCAACCTGTCCGCCAGCGATGTCATTGACCCCGGCTTGCCGATGCATATTAGCGAGCTGTTTGAGAGCTACGACTTGACGCCCGACCAGCTCGCACTGGAAGTAACCGAAAGCGCCGTGATGCAGGATGTTGAAGCCGCCACCGAGACATTGATGGCACTGAGTCAGATGGGGCTCAAAATCGCTGTGGATGACTACGGTACCGGCTATTCATCGCTTGCACAGATCAAACGTCTACCGGTAGATGAGCTGAAAATTGATAAATCATTCGTATTAAAACTCGATACGCAGCAAGAAGACCTTACTATTGTCCGCTCGACGATTGAGATGGGCCACCACCTTGGGCTGAAGATTGTTGCGGAGGGGGTCGAAAACAGCGCCAGTGCGGAAATATTGAGCCAACTACGCTGCGACTACCTACAAGGCTACTGGATTGCGAAACCCATGCCAGCCGATGCCATTACCGGCTGGCTGGATGAATTCAAGCCGTTACAACTCTCAGCCGTGGCCATTCACTAATCAGAAAAGGGAACACTATGCGCAACTTCGGCTCCTCAAAACGGCGCGCCATCGTCGCGGCAGCTACCGTTGGTGCTCTACTGGTAGCCACCTCCAGTATGGCAGGTAGTCGCATCTTAGGCACCGGCGCGGTCAGCGCAATTGAAGGGGCGGCAGGGGGCGGTCTTTCTCCCTGGGCAGTACTTTCCAGCACAGCAAGCGATGACGAGATAGGCGTTACTGCTGCAGCCACTCGGGCGTGGGTCGATGATTACCAGCTCACCGTCACCGGCGCCAGCTTCAATTTGCATGACCGCATGGAGTTCTCCATTGCCCGCCAAACTTTTGAGCTTTCCACTCTCGGCGGCGAGCTAGAGCAAGACATTTACGGCGCGAAAGTGCGCCTGTTTGGCGACGTGCTCTATCAGCCGCTCGGCGTTTGGAGCGCAGGCGTCATGCACAAACGTTTGGTGGATGGCAGCGTGCCCACGGCCTTAGGCGCCGATGATGTGAACGGTACCGATGCTTATCTAAGCGGCAGCAAGCTGCTGTTTAACGCTTTTTTAGGCCGCAACGTACTGCTAAACGCCACGTTACGTAATACCTCCGCTAACCAAGGCGGCCTGCTAGGGTTTGGCGGCGACCAAGGCGGCCACGCATGGATGGCGGAAGGTAGCGTGGGCGTTTTTGTCACGCCTAACTGGGTAGTAGGCACCGAATACCGTCAAAAGCCGGACAACCTCAGCGTCGCCGACGAGGAAGATTGGCAAAGTGTCTACAGTGCTTACTTCTTTAATAAGCACGTTTCACTCACCGGGGCGTGGCTAGATTTAGGCGACATTGCCGGCTTACCCTCCCAACGTGGCGGATACCTCTCGTTACAGGCGGCGTTTTAACCGCTCTTGCCACTTCCACAAGGCTCGTATAAGGAACCGCCCTATGAGACTTTCCCAAACATTGAAAAGCACTTCACGCAGCACGCTGGTGGTCGGAGCATTGATTGGCACACTGGCGCTTACTGGATGCGCTCAGCACCAGCAGCCGACCACGCTGTATGAGCGCATGGGTGGTCAACCCACTATAGAGGCCGTGGTAGAGAACCTACTTTACCGCATTGCTGATGATGAAGAGGTCGTCAGCTATTTTGCCAATAGCAACATCGACCTGTTTGCGACATCGCTGGCGATCCAACTCTGCGACGTCAGCGACGGCCCCTGCCAGTACGATGGCCCACCGATGGACCGCGCCCACCAAACCATGGGCATTACAGATGCGCATTTTAATCGCGTAGTGGAGTACCTGGACGCGGCCATGGTCGAGGAAGGAGTACCGCTGGCAGCACGCAACGATATGCTGGGTCGTCTGGCCCCCATGTACGACGACGTTATGCGTTTACAGTAAGCTGCCAGCCATCACGCCCAGCGGTTTTTACTTGGTAGAGCGCTTTGTCGGCCGCTTCATAAGCGGATGCAAACGATGTTGCATCGGCCACAAAGCGCACTCCTCCAATGCTTAACGTCACACCTTTATTATCCGGATGAGCCGGATGCGGGCACTGCGCCGCCTCAAGCCCCACCTGTAATGTCTCACAAAATTTGGCCAGTGCTTGATCATTGGGGCACGGCAGCAACGCAGCAAACTCGTCACCGCCTAAGCGGTACAGCTTAGCCTCCTCGCCCAGCGCCTCTTCCAGTAGGATCGCCAACTGGCGAAGTAAACGGTCTCCCTCTGGATGGCCTAGCGCATCGTTATACTGTTTGAAAAAATCGATATCGACCAGGATCAATCCCATGGAGCGGTCTGAGTAAGCCACCACATCCTGATACAGCGCACTGCGGTTGCCAATCCCCGTCAGAGGATCACGCATGGCACGCGCCATCCAACTCAGCTTTTCGGCGGTGGCCCGTTCGGTACGCCGCAGTTGGCGCTGATGCATGACCCAAAACAGCAACCCTAACGCAAAAATAAGCAGGCTAGAGAAGGTCAACACCTGATTATGGCGACGAGTGCTATCGGAGAAGTCGTTGATGGCCATCCCACGACGATCAAGCTGGCTCATTTCGATATTGGTTAAGCAATGCACGGGAATAAACAAGGAGTGGGCGGCATCAAAAGGATGTATATACTGAGCGTCCAGCCACCCTACCAGCTCATCAATAAGAGCCAAACTAGGTGCTGTGCATGCATACTCTTGATGATAAATACTGACATCAAATAGCCCGTAGGCCAATTCCAGCGAATGGCGCGCTTCGCTTATATCCTCAGGCGATGACGCGACTAGCAGCTCTTCTTGTGCTCGCTGTACATAGCCGCGAGCACGGGTGGCTAACTGCTGGCCCGTGAGGTTACCGGTTTGGCTAAAGTAGGCCTGAATTTCCGGATAGACCCAGCGCGCTTCATACACAATCAATACCATTAGCCCAACAAAACTCATCAGGCTGAGGGATAACCAGGTAAAAAGACGCCGAGCCCCCAGGCGAATACCCGGTGGCTCGTGAAACATATCAGGATCTTTTTGACTCACCACTGCGCCTCGATGCTACGTACCATCCAGATCCAGTCGTTAAAATCACGTAGATTTTCAATATCGCGCCCACTGTACTCACGCTCAACCAGTCGGATAGGCCCTCGCGATCTTAGTGTCAGCGGTTCGCCGTCTTCAATGGTCACCAGATACCAGTTAGGGTCATCCCAGCCACTCAGGCTCACTTCGTAGTCATCCCAAGCCGTAAAGTGCAGGGTTGGCGGCACCGCACCAAAATGCTCAATTAGAAAATCGCGAAACGACATGCCGCTCATTTCAACCTCGCGGCCTTGATAAGGGTCAAAAAGAGTAAAGGTGGTATCCGAACGGTCTCGTAAATCCCCCAGCGCCACTTTTTGGGTAGTGTCACCATTAATCAGACTAAGCGCCTGAGCACTCGCGGCTAACGGCAGCCAAGCAATGAGTAAAACGACTAGCACCACTGCTGCTTTAAAGTGCGCCCCAGCGCCATGGCGCAAAGAATGACGCAAGCGAAAGCGTGACAGAACAGCGTTCATAGCGATCAGTTTCCTAGTTCGGTTGAGTACACTATGTTGATCAGTGCACTTTACCAGAGCATGACGACCAATGCTCTTCAACGTCTGTTAACACTTACCGCTCTGCTTTTCACTATAAAAATGACGCAAAAAAGCCGGCCCAATGGGCCGGCAACAGGAAGCTTATACATTTGCATAAGCCCCCTCCCCTGACGACTGTCACAACCTGCTGGCGAATACTTAAGACTTTTTACGTTCATCCTTACGAAGATGATCACGAATCACAAAGCCTACCCAGCCGACCATAAAAGCGATCACTAATGCGACAGTGGCTAAGCCGAAAATAACAGCGTCGTCCCAGTACATGATGTTCCCCTCCCGCCGTGATGTATGGGGCCATCGTACTGCGTCTAGAAAAGAGGAAGCTGACCTGGATCAAGCTTTTAAAATGACCGCGACAAAGGCGAGCGCGAACTTGATGCAGGTCAGTTTTTAGGGGGCATAAGCTGGCTTAAAGCACTTTACGGTCTTCTACTTTGCTGTGCTCGGTGCCCGGTGGCAGCGGATGGCCTTTAGCAAGCTCTGCACGAGTGGCATCACGAACGTCTAGGATCTTCACTTGATAGCGCAGCGTATGGCCCGCCAAGGGGTGGTTGGTATCCACCGTCACGTTATCGCCGCCGATGTTCAGCACGGTGACGATCTGCGGTCCAGCCTCGCCTTCGGTTTGAAAACGGCTGCCGGGTTCGATATCCGCACCGCCAAACGAGGCGCGGCTCACCTCTTGCACCAGCTCTTCGTTACGCAGGCCGTAAGCATCCGCTGGTGCCAGCGTGACGCGCAGCTCGTCGCCTGCTGCTTTACCTTCCAGATCACGCTCCAAGCCCGGCAAAATATTGTCGTGGCCGTGCAGGTACTCTAGGGGTTTCTGACGTGCATTGGAGTCATCCAGCACGCGGGTGCTGCCATCGCTGAGCACATCGCTAAGCACGTAGTGCAGGGTCACTACCTGATGGGCGGTAATCGACATGGAAAACTCCTCTCCGGTAAGCTGTCGGTTTTGTCATGGAACGCTAACCATGAATCCTAGGCTTAGTCTAACACTGACCGGTTTTTGAGCGGGCCTTGACGCTGACGTTTTCTTTTTGGAGTACACCACTACATGCCCACCCCGACGCCCCAGCGCAGCTGGCTGGCGGCGCTTGGTATCTACTGCCGAGCGCCTGTGATCACCATGCTGTTTTTAGGTTTTTCCGCTGGCCTGCCGTTTCTACTGGTGTTTTCTACGCTCTCGGCATGGCTACGCAGCGACGGTGTTGAAGTTGCGGCTATCGGCTTTTTCGCCTGGATTGGCATGCTCTACTCCATCAAGTTCTTCTGGGCCCCGATTGTGGACCGGCTCGCGCTGCCGCTGTTAACGCGCACCTTTGGCCAGCGCAGAGGCTGGATGCTGCTAGCTCAAGGCATGATTGCCGCCGGGCTCATTGGCCTAGCGGGAGTAGATCCTATCGGCAACCTGGGCTGGGTCGCCGCCTTTGCGCTATTGGTGGCGTTTGGCTCCGCAACACAAGATATCGCCATTGATGCTTACCGTATCGAATCCGCTGATGATGATGTTCAGGCGGCTATGGCCTCAACGTACATTATTGGCTATCGCGGCGGGCTGCTGGCGGCAGGGGCCGGTGCGCTTTATGTGGCGTCGGCGATATCGTGGAACGCAGCTTACCTGACCATGGCCGCACTAGTAGGCATTGGCGTGATCACCGTGCTGATTCGCCCAGAACCCAAGCGCGCCTCATTAACCGTGCAATTAATCCACGAGCCCAAAGTGCGTGCCTTTATGCGCGCCAGCCGTGGAAAGCCCAAAACGCTGCGCCGCTTGGGCGCCTGGGTGATTGGGGCGATTGTGTGCCCATTTACCGACTTCTTTCGCCGCTATGGGGTGAAGGCGATGGGCATTTTGGTGTTTATTGCCGTGTTCCGCATCAGCGACTTAGCGATGGCCTCCATGGCCAACCCGCTTTATATCGACCTGGGCTTTTCGCTGGCCACTATTGCTAACGTGACCAATATCTTTGGTATTGCGATGAGCATTACCGGAGGGATTTTAGGCGGGCTAATGGTGGCGCGTTACGGCATTGGCCCACTGCTGATTTTTGGCGCAGGGCTGGTGATGATCACCAACCTGCTGTTTGCGGTGCTTGCGCTAATCGGCAATCAGGTACCGATGCTGGTAGTCACGATCATTGGCGACAACCTCGCTAACGGCCTAGCCAGTGCGGTGTTTATCGCGTTTCTTTCAAGCTTGACCTCGCGGGCGTATACCGCCACGCAGTACGCGCTGTTTTCGTCGCTGATGACGCTACCGGGGAAATTCCTGAGCGGGTTTGGCGGGATCGTGGTGAGCGCTCAGGGCTACGCCACCTTCTTTGTGGTAGCCACGCTGCTAGGCTTACCCGCCATTCTGCTGGCGATCTGGATAAGCCGGGATAAACAGCTAGTGCCTACCCCGGTTACCGAGGCAGGCAGCTAAAAACCGTCAGCGAACAGCTCAGCGGTGGCTGGCTAACCAATCCAGCGCCCCTGGCGTGGTGCGCCACTGGTCCCGCATCAGCGTACGGTACTGCCACGCTTCTGCTCGAGAGCCCGGGTCCACCTGCCCATCAGGATGAGGCATGGAAGGCCGCGGGTTCTCGCCACATAACAGCTCAAGCGCATGGCGGTTGTGGGCAATCACCTCGGCCAGTGCTGCTTCGGCAGCTTCCTGCTGCTCTAACCGATACAACGCCAACGTACGCCCCATTAGCAGCCCCAGCACTAGCGAACCGTCATCCTTTTGCGGCTCTTCGGTCAGCGCTAGCGCTTCTTCGTTGCGGTCATCGCGCAGCAGCTGGTCCAGCACCAGCTCTTTCAAGCCCAGGCTATCTTCTTGGTCGATCGCCAGCAGCTCTTCGGCTAGCTCCCGGGAGTGTTGGCGAGCGCCACGCTCCATGCCTACTACCAGCGCCAAGCCGGTGCGCAGCAGCATGGCATTATCGGCGTCGTCCCAACAAAGGCTACCATCGCCTGCGGCACGGGCCTGTTCCAGCCAGCGTGAAAGGCGCAGCGCCAACGGTTCCAGCAGGCTGGGTGCCATCCACGGCAGGCTGCCAAAGCGGCTGGTGAGCGCCAGCGTTAGGTCTTGCACCACTTGCGGCGCATCAAGCCACTCTGGGTGGGCACATAGCTCCGACATCCAATCAATGGCGTTAACCCAAGGGTCATCACGGAAGCCCAGCGCTACCTCTTCATCCACCATGACCTGGAACTGCTCGTGCCACGCGGCAAACAGCGTCTCTTCACGGGCGGTAGTGGTGTAGTGCAGGCGGCCGGTCTCAGCATCCTGCTCAATGGAAAGCTTGGGAGCAATGGGCAGCGCCGCTAGCAGCGCCTGAAGCGAGACCAGCGGCGTCGCCATATCTTCTTCAGCACTCAAAAGCTGGTCTGCTAGCGTTGCGCCGGGGTTATCTGCCAGAGCGGCCAGGAATTCGAGCTGGTCTTCGTCCAGATCCCCCTGGCGCACCAAGCGGCGATACCAGAAGTTAGCGCGCTCTTTGGCCTCTTTCTCATGGCCTTCATGGAGCAGCAGCATGGCTTCAATGTAGGCCAGCGTTGGCGAATCAGGCAGCGCCTGCTGAGCTTTGACAAACGCCGCGCGGGCGCTATCTAGATCGTCATTATCTAGATGCATCAAGCACAGCCGCTCAAGCGCTACACCGCGTAAAAACAGCGGCCCGCGCTCCATCACGTCGTCCAGCAAATCGGCACGCTTGCGGGTAAAGCCGCGCTCTTGATAGATATCTAGCAGGATTTCAAAAGCAGGCTCAGCCTGCTCGGGTAGGCGCGACCAGTCGCTGCCATCAAACAGCGACTCCAGAATCTGCATGGAACGGCCGGTTTGGCCACTCTCTGCGGCAATCAGCCCGGCTTCTAACAGCGCTTGCGGCGGAGCCTGCTTGCTATCTAACGCCGCCTTCAGCGTGGCCCCCTTCCATTCGCGTAGCGAGAGCATCCACATCATCTGTTCAGGGATGTCGGTCGGGAAATTAACGCGGTAGCAGCACTGCTTATATTTACGTCCGGAATCGCACCAGCACGGCTCGTTGCGGCCAGGTGTTGCCAAGGGCTCGCTAGCAAAATCCAGCCGCTCTAGCGGAGTTTGCGACCATAAAATGGGCGCTAGCGCCTGTGCGGTGGCCACATCGCCGTTAAACGCCTGCGCACCTTTGTCACGTACCCACGTCATAAAATCGGGGTAGTGTTCCTGCTGCCTGATTGCCGAGAGTGCCCCAGAGGCAAATCCCAGCAGTTGATCGACCCATACCGCCAGCATTGCCGTCTCCACTGTCTTCAAGACTATAAAATCTGTAAAACCGATTAAAAAGCGCAATAGTCTAGCATGGCTGGCGGGGCTACCGCAGCGGTCATCGCTTGGCAGGGTCTTGGCTACGCAGTACGCGCCCAGCCCAGCAGCGGCTGAGTTCGGCCGTGCATATCTAAACGGGCCTTTAAGCGCACCAAGTTCCAGTAGTGGCCGTTGAGCGCCCGAGAGAGCAGCAGCGTATCTGCCGGGGGCTGAAGGCGATCCATAGCGGCCCACACTTTGGGGGTGAGCTCCCGCAAGCGGCGGTGAACGCGCACGTCGCTAAAATCCTGCTCGCCGGGGGAGAACAGCGGGGTAATACACTCAGCGGATTCGCGATACAGCGCCAGCGGAGCGCCTTGACCCTGGCGGCCGCCCATCTTCATCAGCGCGTCATCCATGGCCATTGGGTCTTGGGAAAGCGTGGCATCCAATAGCTGCATCATGGCCTTTAGACGCTCCTCGGGAACGGGAATCACCGCGCCCAAATCGTAAATCACTAAGCGGCCCTGCTCATCGCAGGCAAAGTTGCCTGCGTGGGGGTCAGCGTGCAGCTCACGGTAGGTAAATAGCTCCTCGGTAATCCAGTCCGCCAATGCAACGGCCACTTTTTGACGAGTCGCGTCATCCGCGCTCTCTAAATCCCGCAGCGGGGTGCCGTCTACAAAGCGCATGGCCAATACGTGCTGGCCGGAGAGTTCAAACAGCGGCTCGGGGATCACCAGCGTTGGGTTATCTTGGTAGCGCTCCCGGTAACGGGCCAGCGCCTGGGCCTCGGCGTGGTAGTCCAGCTCGTCACGCAGCCCGGCTGCCAACTCCTCAAACAGCGCATCCAGCCGTGCCTGAGGGACCTTGAACCAGCGGCCAAGACCCATAATGCGCCTCACTTGTTTAAGGTCGCTCTCTAAAACCTCAGCAAGCCCTGGGTACTGCACTTTAAGCACTATGGTTTCCCCTTCGTGGGTCACCGCCTTGTGCACCTGACCCATCGAAGCGCTGGCAAAGGGGCGCTCTTCAATCTCGCGGAAGTGCGTTTGGATATCACCGTACTGCAGCACTAGCGCCTCACGAATTTTCGGCCAGGGCATCGGCTCGGCTTGGCGTTGCAGGCGGGCCAGCTCGTTGGCCAGTTCCGGCGGCAGCAGGTCATCCCACTGGGACATAATTTGAGCCAGCTTCATAGCCGGGCCTTTTAATTCAGAAAGCCCTTCAAACAGCGCCTCACCCAGCGCCCGCCAATCCGCTTGGCCGCCTAGCCGCGTTTTCAGCAGGGCACCACCGGTACGGGCACCCAGCCCAAATAAACGTCGTGTTCTACCGCGCTCGCGCATGAACCTCACCTCCCAGTGTTTTGTGTCAGATTACTCAATTCACTAATTTTATACAAAAACTATACATCAAGAATGAGTTCGACACCCTTTATACCTGTATAAATTTTCACTCCTACTCTCTCTATCGGTAGGGCAGGTTCTGCTAACATAAACGTCTGTTTTCTATCTATGCCAGGGCCACACCGTATGCGTTTGATTATCGCCGAGAAACCCAGCCTCGCCCGTGCCATTGCCGATGCCCTGCCCGGCGGTGGCAAACGTCAGGAAGGGGCGATTGTGTGCGGCGATACCACGGTTACTTGGTGCCTAGGCCACCTGCTCGAGCAAGCCCCACCGGAAGCCTACGACCCCGCCGATAAACAGTGGCGGCTCGACCGGCTGCCCATCGTGCCCGGCACGTGGCAGCTCGCGCCGCGCTCCAAAGCCCGTGGCCAGTTAGCGGTGATTCGCAAACTGATCAAGCAGGCTACCAACGTAGTGCACGCTGGCGACCCGGACCGAGAAGGCCAGCTGCTGGTGCAAGAGGTGATCGAGCATTTGAAGTACCGTGGCCCGGTGCAGCGGCTATTGATTAGCGACCTCAACCGCCCAGCGGTAAGCCGAGCGCTAGCCAGCCTGCGGCCGAATACTGAGTTTCAGCCGCTGTTTCAGGCGGCCCAAGCGCGCTCTCGGGCTGACTGGCTGTATGGCATTAATCTCACCCGCGCTTGGACGCTCACCGGCCGCCAAGCCGGGCACGATGGCGTGCTCTCGGTAGGCCGTGTACAAACCCCGGTACTTGGGCTGATTGTGCGGCGGGATAACAGCATTCGTGATTTCAAACCCCATCCGTTTTACCCGCTTTGGGTAGATTTAAAGGTGGCGCAAGGCCAGCTGCGCGCCTGGTGGGCTCCTAAGGCGCATCAACCCCTGGATGAGCAAGGGCGACTGATTGACCGCACGCCTGCCGATGCTCTAGCCGCGCAGCTACCCAGCGCACGTGGCACGCTCACCACATTAGACCAGCAAGAGAAGCGCCAAGCGCCACCGCTGCCCTACTCGCTCTCTGCCTTGCAGGTAGATGCCGCCCGCCGCTTTGGGCTTTCCGCGCAGATGGTGCTGGATATTTGCCAGCGGCTATACGAGCAGCACAAACTGATCACCTACCCCCGCTCAGACTGCCGCTACTTGCCCGAAGAGCACCTAGCGCTTGCCCAGCGCAGCCTCTCCGGTGCTTGCCAGAATGACGACACGTTACGAGGTTGGCTCAACGGGGCCGACTTTACCCTGCGCTCGAAAGCCTGGAACGATAAGCAGGTGGGCGCGCACCACGCCTTAGCACCGACCGGCAAGCCCGTCGATTTCAGCCAGCTTTCCACCACCGAAGGCCATGTGTTTCGATTGATCGTGCGCAACGTGATGGCGCAGTTCTACCGCCCGCTGCGCACCTTTGAAGTGAAAGCCGAGTTCACTCTGCTGAACGAAGCCTTCCGCGCTCGCGGCCAAAGCATTCTCGACCCCGGCTGGAAGCCACTGTTCACCACCCGCGAAGACACCCCGCCGCTGCCACCGCTCACCCAAGGCGAAACCTGCCAAGCACTCGCCGCAGGCGTGGAGGAAAAAGAGACCCGGCCGCCAGAGCCGTTTACCGATGCCAGCCTGATCAAAGCAATGATGAACATTGGCCGCTACGTGGATGACCCCAACGTGCGCCGCACCCTGCGCGACACCGACGGCCTGGGCACCGAAGCCACCCGCGCAGGCATTATCGAAACCCTGGTGCAGCGCGGCTACTTAGTACGACAGCAAAAAGCCCTACGCGCCACCAAGCTCGGCTGTGCACTGATCGCCGCGCTGCCCAGCGCCGTTAGCACACCGGAACGCACCGCCCTCTGGGAGCAACGCCTGCGGGCGATCTCCGAACAGCAAGACGACCCCAACGCCTTCCAACACGCGCTGCTGGAAGACTTACGCGCCCTACTAAGCC
Source organism: Halomonas sp. SIMBA_159 (assembly GCF_046536035.1). Lineage (NCBI taxonomy): Bacteria > Pseudomonadati > Pseudomonadota > Gammaproteobacteria > Oceanospirillales > Halomonadaceae > Halomonas > Halomonas sp. SIMBA_159. Next base: position 83,603 of record NZ_JAWJBT010000010.1, on the reverse strand, counting down.
AAAGCGACGCGGCTAAACTGCGCCACAGCCTGCAAACCGCCCAAGGCGAGGCTGGAGGCCCCGGCAAACGCAGCGGAGCCACGAAGAAAAGCTTTACACGGCGTAAAAGTACCGGCAGCAAGAAAACCACGGGGAGCCGTAGAAGTACGCCCCAAAAAGGGAGCCAATAACCATATCCCGAAGTATGATCGCCCAAAAAATGGCTAGCGATTCAGTCGAAAATCTTCCAGATTTTAGACTTTTTGCCGTGCTGTCCCCCGAGCTTAATGTCCGCAAAAAGCGATACGATCACTACCTCGATCCGCTGTTCAGCTTTCCTAAACCGGAGACACAGCCCTCAAGTAAAGAGGCACTGCATGGACAAAATCAGCCAGACCCAACAACTCGTCAGTGAAATCCATCGCCTGCACGCGGATTTTTCTAGGGATTATTTTGAAACCGGAAAAATTGCCAAGCTCAACCTTTCCCGAACTATTCAGCAGGTTCCCGCCACACACATTTATCAATATCGCCTCACCCTGCATGAGAGCATTAACGACTACCTGATGGCCGCAGACATCGACATCAAATATTTTTATCGCGTAAAAACGCGCGAGAGCATTGATGACAAAATCGAACGTTTTTCAAATTGCGAAGATCAATATCCGGTCAATAACTGGCTAAACGATATTTTTGGTGCTCGCATCGTGCTAACTGCCGATGACGTGAACAAGGTGATGGAGCTGCTGGATGAGTGGCAAGACAAGCTGGGGTTAAAAAACTGGTATCTACGCGATAAAGAGGGGGACCGTGGTCTCCACGTCTATTTTAAAAACAGAAGCAACTTCTACTTCCCCTGGGAGCTGCAAATCTGGGACGAAGCTGATGTGCGTAGCAACATTGAAAACCACGAAAAATTTAAGCGTCATTTTATTTAGGCAGTAAGGTGCGATGAGCTATTCACTGGCTTTCGCCATCATCAACTCCGAACGCCTGTAACGTCTCAAAATCAAAATCACCACGTCTCACTTGCCCCTGGCGGGCCGATATCCATGGGCATGTCCGGGGAGATATCCACCACGCCTTTCACCTGCTTTAGCCGCTCTGCGGTGGCTTCGTCGGCGGCACCGGTAATGCAGCCGATCTCTTCTAGCACTTCTCGAATAGTCAGCCCTTCCGCGCTGAGGCGAGTGGCGATTTCATGGATGGGCTGATCGCTAGAAATCGTGATCAACCATAGAGCGACCGTTGCCATGGAACGTATCTCCACAGTGCGTGCGCTGGGCATGTGAATATAAACGCCCAGCGCGGCGTGATGGTTAAGGGGCTTGTACCAACCCTACACCCACTTGGGTGTCAGGCAGTGGCAAAGATTTGGCTGACGCTACTAGCTGCTCCCACAGCTTACGCCCACGTAGGGAAGCATCCGACTGCGCCCAGAGAGCAGCACAGCCCGCCACGTGCGGCGCGGCCATGCTGGTGCCACTAATCGATTTATGCCGCGTAGGCCGGGGCCACGATGAAAAAACATCTCGGCCAGGGGCGGAAATGTCGATTTTGCCATGATTGGAAAAGTTGGAAGGCGATAAGTTGGGATCTAAGGAAGCCACCGACATCACCGTGGGTGAATTGGCCGGTGCCCCCGTTTGTGTGGCGGCATTCCCCGCTGCGGCAATCACTAGGCAATCGTTACGCAGCGCCGCCGCCCCCGCATGGGTGTAAGCGGCTTGCACCGGGCTTTGGCTCCCTAACGACATCGAAATCACTTCACAGCGGTTGGCAATCGCCCAGTTCAAACCTGCCAGCACTCCAGCTCCAGTACTGCTGCCAGAGTTGGTGAGCACCTTACCCACTAGAATCTGCGCTTCATAAGCAATGCCGTAGCGCGGCGTAGTATCACCTGGGGTTTGGGGCCCGCAGGCTGTGCCAATACAGTGGGTGCCGTGCCCGTTCATATCCTGCACGGCCTCTCCTACAAACGAGCGGGTCACGAATTCTCTGTCGGCAAAATCTGGGTGTCCCAGATCCATCCCGGTGTCCAACACAGCCACTTTAATGCCCGCCCCGCTCCAGCGGCTCTGCGGTACCTTGCAACGGTTTAAACCCCATGTGGGTCGAAGCGCCGCTTCAAGCTCTGCCTGCCCCTCTTCGGCATCCAGCTCAACGCCCAAATCCCGCGCAATCACCGTTGCGGCGCGTAAAAAGCCGCGTAGATACTCGGAGTTCTCCGAAAACGCAAAGTACTCCGGCTCAATAATTTCGATGGGACTGTCCGCCGCGAGCTTATCCAGCACGCTCATCCCGTGCTGCTCTAAAGCGTCACCGCCGATCAGCGCCACACCAATTTCGGGAAACACCATGGCTTCCACGTCTCCAGCGTCTTCTAGACTCACCGCTTGGTCAGTGAAGTCGCGGGCATCCGCCATGCGAAAGTTCTGGGCCTTGAGCGCCTGGATGCCCGCTTCCACTTGGCCATCGCGATAGCTAATCAAAAAACGCCCTGTTTCTAGGCAGCTTCCCCCGCGTTCCAGGGCGTCCAGCAGCAGCTTTTCGGTACCACAAGAGACCGTAGCACGCGGCTGCTGTGCGGGTGTGCTGCCCTTACCTGTTGGTTTTTTCGCCATCATCGACATCCTTTTCTTTGAGCATTAACGCAAACGGCGGGCACATAAGAGTGTCCGCCGTTTCAGCTTAACGCACTTGAGGCGCTTCGCCAGAGAGGGGTTGAGCCCTCGGATCATCGGGAAAGGTGGGGATTGGCTCCTCATCGCGCAGCGTCAGCACCTCAACGCCAGTGGCCGTGACGGCAACGGTATGCTCCCACTGGGCGGAGAGTTTTTTATCGCTGGTGACAACGGTCCAACCATCGCGCTTGGTTTTGATTTTGGCTTTGCCCATATTGATCATGGGCTCAATGGTGAACACCATTCCCTCTTTCAGCATGAGGCCTTTGCCTTGCTTACCGTAGTGCAGCACTTGGGGCTCTTCGTGCATCTCACGGCCAATGCCGTGGCCACAATATTCGCGCACTACCGAGTAGCCGTGACGCTCGGCATGGCTAACCACTTGCCAGCGGCTTTAGCGCCAGCACTTTTTTACGCAACGGTTGCTTCTGGGCCTCTAGCGCTACCTGCCACTGGGCGCACTCCTGGCGCTCTTTTGAAGTGCCTTCTTTACTTACGCTGAAGGCTTCTAACCACGCTTGGCGCACGCAAAGGTCTTGATGCTCTCCCAGCAGGCGCTGACGGCGCTTTAAGCCCGCTAACAGCGCTTTAGAGGTGGCCGGGTGTAAATCGGCAAGATAACGAATGCGTTTAACGCCTTTACGCAGTTCGTGAAAGGCCGCATCTGGGGAGTCTAAAGAGAGCGCCGCCCTATCTTCATGGTGGCGTACCACACGCTCATCAAGCACCGCTTGAATGCGCTTTGGGGAGAGCTTTGCCAGCGCCTGTTCACATGTTTCTGATGCCAGCCAGCGCTGCCACTCTTCCAGCGCCTCTAGATAGCCCGGCGCACTTAACTGCTGGCACAGGGCCCTATGTTCCGCCTGCTGGCAACCCTGTAGCCATTGACGCAGGCTCTGCTGGGCACCGGCAGAAAGCGGTGGCTCCGTGTGATTAAGCTCCTCTAAAAATACATCCAAATCGCGGAGATCACTTGTGGCGCTGGCATGCTGTTTAAGCTGTTTTAAGCGTTTTTTCAGCCCAGATACGTTGGTGATAGAACGCACGGATTCCAGCATCGCTCGGCTGCGGCGCAGGCTGACTCGGTACTGGTGAAGGAATTCGGGGTCCACCCCCGCCATGACGCCAGGCTTTAACGCCTTCACTCGCTCAAACTGGTACGCCAGAGCTTCATGCAGGCGGCTTGCGGTGTCGCGTTTGGTTGGGTGAAGCTCACCAGCGCGGCCCTTAAACAGTGCGTAGCTGGCGGTTTCAGGGGTTAGGCCACCGGCCAGTTCTGCGCTGCCTTTTTTTATCGCGCTCCAAGGGGTCTCTGGCAGCGTAAAGTGCAACACACTACTAGTGGGCAGCGAGGGCGGCGCTTCATCATTCAACCAATGTGCCAGCTCTACCAGCGCGGGGTTGTGGCCAATCACCAGTACGCGTTTGGCTGTATCCGGAAGCGCTTTGAGCCACGCCAGCAGCGCTTCGCCTTCAAAGGTGTAAAGCGCTTCATCTAGAAGTACATGGCTGTCCAACTGCCGCTCTAAATGCTGGGCTTCAATCACATCAAAGGTTTGCCGCGTGCGCACTGCTGTACTCACACACATTTTTCCTTCAAGCGCCTGCCAGCGTTGCAGCACATGGGCCATGGCTTCTGCTTGGCGCACGCCGCGTTTATTGAGCGGGCGCTGGTGGTCAGTTATATCGCCGCTAGGCTGCTTGGCCTTGGCATGACGCATTAGGGTGAGGTGCCGCATGGAAAGGCTCCCAAGCTAAAGGGGAATGCACAAAGTTTAGTACACCCCCATTGGCTAGCGAGCCAGAAACATCAGTGATCAAAGGCTGATTTACTCGGTAAGAGCGGCCTTTTCTTCGATGCCGCCACCTAGCAGCGGCGGCACTGGGCAGCCCAGCATATCGGCAATGGCGCGAAACAGCTCCGCTTCGGCGGGGCATATATGGCCATCATGCTCAATGCAGCGAGCCATGGATTGAAGCAGCAGCGACTTTTGCAGCGGTTTCAAACGGCGCAGCCGTTCTACCGCAAGGCTTAACGCCTGCATGTCGTCGGCATCATCTACAGCGGCCAGCTCAAACGGCAGCGCCTGCTGGGCGGCATGTAGCGCGCGGGCCATCTCGCTTGCGCGCTCTTGCACTGACTCAAGCCCTGGCGCAAGCCCTGCCGCCGCTAATACGCTCAACAGCCGCTGGCACTCTCGCTCACACGCTTGAAGGGTCAGGTTTTCGGCACCGCCATGGTGTTCACTCAAGTGGCTCAGCAGCAGCTGGTACAGCGTCCATTCAAACAGGCTCACGCGGCCATCGCTATGAATCAAGCGCTCCATGCAGAGCCTGAAGTGCTGGGCCTGTTCGGTTGTCAGCGAGGTTAGGACGGGCAGAGCAAGCTCAATTAACGGCAGGCGCAGCTGCACGTTCAAGCGGGCTACTTGCGCCATTAAGGTGTGCAGCTCGGTAAAGACATCCGGCAGTGCGATGCTTTCCAGCGCCGCCAATTGATGCTGCCGCTGTGCGTCGTTTTTGCTTAGCAGCATCGCATAGATGAGCGCTCGGGCCGTGTAGGGCTCATGGGCGGCGGCTTTAAGCGCTGCAGGTAAAGCGCCGAGCACGGCTTGGGCCTGGGCCACGTGGCGCTGGTCAGGTTGGCCCATAGCCCCGATGGCCATTTGCACCGAGGCAGCACTCAAGACGGTGGCCATGCTCCCAGCATGGGGAACGCCTGCGTTTTCTAGGCTTGCCCTAACGCTTGGCCGCCCCCCAGGCCGAAGAGTAGATTGAGGCGGATGATCAGGCTCGGTTGATACACGGGGAGCAGGCGATAGGGCCACAAATTGGCCATCCCAGCCTGGCATCACCCGCTGAATGCGTGTTTTTAGCGGCGGATGCGTGGCCATAAAACGGCTAAACCCCTGCTGGATGCCCTGGCTAAACAACAGGTGGCTAAACTCAGCGGTCTGAGGGGCTGCCAGCGCAGAGCCTTTCTCGTTGGCACCGATCTTCACCAAAGCACCGCCAATGCCCTGAGGGTTACGGGTGTATTGCACCGCAGCGGCATCGGCTAAGTACTCCCGCTGGCGGCTAACCGCCGATTTCATCAGGCTGCCAAAGAAAGTGCCCGCATAGCCAATCAGCATTAGGGCTGCCCCCAAGCCCATCACCAGGGCAGCAGAATTATCGCGCTTATTACCGCCCACCCGCCGAAAACGCAGGCTGCGCAGCAACATGCCACCTGCTAGGCCAATCAACAAAATACCGTGCAGAAGGCTGACCAGCCGAATATTCAAGCGCATATCGCCATGCAGAATATGGCTAAATTCGTGGGCCACCACACCTTGAAGCTCATCCCGGCTGAGCTGACGAATCGCCCCACGGGTAATACCAATCACCGCATCGCCGGGCTGGTAGCCCGCCGCAAAGGCGTTTATCCCCTCCTCTTCCAGCACATACACCGAAGGCACCGGCGTGCCAGACGCGATGGCCATTTCTTCTACCACATTGAGTATACGGCGTTCATCGCTATCTCGGGTATTGAGGTTGATTTCGCGCCCGCCCAACGCCTCCGCCACGGCCTTGCCGCCTCGGCGCAGCTGCCGCCGTTTAAATAACCCGCCCAAACCGACCAGGGCCACCACGCTCGCCGCCACGCCTGCTAATAACTCCCAAGAGAGCAGCGCCATCATGCCTTGTAGCGTCGGCTGGGGCTGGGAGTGCGCGCCTCCTATCCCCGCCATATACAGCACCACGGCCACTACTAGGGTGGTCACGGCAATTAACGCCAGCACCGCCAATACCAGCAACACCACTAAACGGCCTGTTTGACGACGAGCGTGCTCTTGGGCAGTAAAAAAATCCATGCGCGATGATTCCCTGCCGGTGGCTTAAAACGAGACCGTAGGCGCTGTTTGCAGCTGGGCGCTGTCTTCAAAAGCCAGCAGCGTCGCGTCCTGCCCGTGGCCCAACATGCCCGCCACCGCAATGGGCGGAAAGCTTTGGCGATAGGTGTTGTAGTGCATCACCGCATCGTTAAAGGCCTGACGGGCAAACGCCACCTTGTTTTCCGTGCTGGTGAGCTCTTCAGAAAGCTGCTGCATGTTCTGCGAAGCTTTTAGATCCGGGTAGGCTTCCATCACCACGTTCAAACGCCCCATGGCTTGAGTGAGCGCACCTTCGGCCCCGCCTAGCTGCGCAATGGCCTGGGCACTGCCAGGATTCGCCGCCGCAGCTTTTAAACCTGCCGCTGCTGTATTCCGCGCTTCAATCACTGCCTGTAGCGTTTCCCGCTCATGGTTTAAATACCCCTTGGCGGTTTCTACCAAATTAGGAATTAAATCGTGACGCCGTTTAAGCTGTACTTCTATTTGCGCAAAACTGTTTTGAAAACGGTTACGCAGCGACACCAAACGGTTATAAATCCCCACTACATACACGGCCAAAACTGCAATTACCGCGAAAACGATAATCAAAGTAATCGTCATATTCTTTCCTTTTAGAAGCGACGGTGATGCTAGTTACTGTTCAAAATAGTAGCACCGAAGCATCATAAGCAAACTAACGCTGGCGCGCACGCGGTGGCACTAGCCACCAACTGGCCAGCACTAACCCACCAAACAGCGTATATCCCACGACAAACACCCACCCTGGCGCGGTGAAGTACAGCACACGATGCAGCCAGTGCTGAATAAACGACACTGCGTAGGTAGCAACGCCCGCCTCAGCGCGTAGTGCCATCTCCCAGGTGGTTAACGGGCATGCCATCCCCCACCAAGCCTGCACCACCACATAGCCAATCGCGCTCAAATGAAGCAACCGAAACGGCCGGTGATGCACCCATGCCCAACGCCGCCAATGCCCCAAGTAAACAGCACCCAAGCCAGCCACCACGAAGGCGACAAACAGCACATGAAGAATCAGCACAGCATCGGCAAGCATCAATAACCAGGATGACGGCATCACAAAGCGACCTGCTTTGTAGGTGGAATACACTTAAGACAGGCAGTCGAGGCAGTGTGTTCGTCGTGTTTTTTCTAGCTCAGTCTTCGCGTCAACCATCACGGCAAACCACGACCTGGTCTCGCCCGGAGCGTTTGCCCACATAAAGCATGTCATCTGCGCGCTTAATCAGCGCCTCAAGGTTGCTCTCTTCGGCATTCGTCGTTGCTACGCCAATGGTGACACTTAAGCTTAGTTCGCTCATCTCATCTGTGAACGCCAGCTCTGCCACTCGCTGTTTCAGCCGCTCAGCCACTCTTTGTGCATCGTTTGTGCTGGTATTAGGTAGGGCCACCACAAACTCCTCGCCGCCAAAACGCCCAATCACATCGGATGGACGAAGCACTTCTGCGCATACTTCGGCGACTCTAATCAGCACCCAATCCCCGTAACTATGCCCCCAAGTATCGTTAATATGCTTGAAGTGATCTACATCAATCATAAAGAGGCTGAACGGTACATTATCGGCTTGAGAGCACTGCAATAGCTTTTTAGCCACGTTCATAAAGTGGCCGCGATTATTGAGCTTCGTTAACGCATCCCTTTCTGCGAGCACTCGTAGCTGCTCTTCCAGCGATTCACGATGGGCAATCTCTTTGTGCAGTTGAAGGTTTTGCTCCCGCTCCTCATGCAGCAACGCATACTGCTTGCGCTGCAGAATTTCTAATCGAAGCAACGCGAAAAAACCAACCACCACCCCCATAATCAACAGCAACGAGAGCAACAGCGTCGGTATGGGGGCCAGCTTAGCAAACAGCACCGCCGCTACTAAAAACCCAATATTCAGATAAAGGCTCGCCGCAGTGACGACCGTTAATCGATTGGGAATTAACAGATAAAACGCCATGGTAGCTACCACCACGGCGGTGATTTGCGTAGATAGGCTCTCAGGGCGCAGCGGCACAATTAAAATGATACCCGTAGCGAATAACCAAAGCGGTAGAGCATGTAACCAAGGGTGGTCATCACTCATGCCCCCGCGCCGCACTAAATACGCCACCAACAGGCAGATACTGACCACCACCACACGCATGGTCAGCAGCAAGTAAAACGCCTTAGTAAGACCCAACAGGTAGTAATCAGCGATTGCGAACATGCCGAATACGCTTGCAGCCACGCTCACGGCAAGGCTGAACTCTCCTCGCACGCTTTCTTGAATAGACCGGCGATACCTCTGCTCACAGTTGGCATCGCAAAATTGGCCAGTTAACCCATGCACCTGATACTGCTTTTTTTGTAATAGCACAGCCCCACGCTCCCAACGTCATTCCGCTATTTTTATTACGCCAATAAAATAAGGTGGCTGCTTTGCTCAACACTGCGCTGGCGCCACGGTTCGGTAAATCACATCGGCCTCTTTCAGCGCCCCTTGCAGTGCCCGAATGCGCGATTCATGGGCGGGGTGCGTGGAAAGAAATTCCGGCGGCTGGCCGCTGCCAGCAGCGGCCATGTTTTGCCACAGCGCCACACTCTGCTGGGGTTCGAACCCGGCACGGGCCATGATCTCCAGGCCCATCAAATCCGCCTCTTCTTCGTGGGTACGGCTGAACGGCAGGCTAATACCCAGTTGGGCACCCACGCCTAAAGCCTGCATCAACTGCTGGTTGCCAAACTCCCCTTCCCCCAGCAGCCCCACCACCAGCAGCACGGCCTTAATGCCCAGCTGTTGGGTTAGGCGCTCATTGCCGTGGTCGGCCAGTACGTGGGCCACTTCATGCCCCATCACGGCGGCAAGCTGGGCCGGGGTTTCCGCTACCTGTAACAGGCCGCTATGCACGCCAATGCGCCCGCCCGGTAGCGCAAACGCGTTAGGCGATGGTTCATCAAACACCACCACCTCCCAACGCTCGGGGAAATCGAGCCCAGGGTAGCTCGCCTCCGCACCTGCCACTATTTTTTCTGCCACGCACTGCACCAGCCGGTTCGCTTGCGCATCGCGGCTGATCGGCTGGGTGTTACGTAGCTGATCAAAGGCGTCTCCCCCCATATCCGCCATTAACGGGCCGGGCACCAACGCCAGTTGAGAGCGCCCAGTGGGCGTTTCCCCACAGCCCGACAACAAGGCCAACAGTCCTACAAGGAAAAGAGGTAATACACATCGCCGATGCATCGGAAGGGTTCGCCTAAGTTAAGAAACGTGCAACAGAGTATAAGCCGCTTCGCAGGCGTGGCGCTCGTCGCGCTGAGTCTACATTTGACCTCTATGCTAGATATCAAGCGCACAAGCAGGCAAGGTAGTGGTATCACCCACTATTTACGAACCCACAGGAGATGACGCAATGCCACACCGTTTTACTCAAACCCTACTCATGATGGGGCTGTTATCAATCTTGGCGTTTTCATCCAGTGCCTTCAGTCAACAACCGGGAGCAGCGACCGGTGATGACGTCACCACTGAGACATTCCAAGACTGGGAAGTGCATTGCCAAGATAACCAGGGTGCAAACCGCTGTGCAATGATGCAAATGACCACTCAACCCGGTAGCGACCAGCCTATCATGCAGGTCGTTGTCGAATACCCACCCCAAATGGATGGCCCGGTCATGAGCTTCTTCGTACCGCTGGGGGTGCGTCTAGCGGCGGGCTTACAGTTGGTAGTGGATAACGGCGAACCTATCCAGTTCCCCTATCAGGTCTGCCAGCAGCAAGGCTGCCGTGCAGACGCTCCCATCGAGCCGTCGATGCTGCAGGAGCTCCGCAGTGGTAGTTCTGCCACCCTCAGCATGATTGACCCACGCGGTGAACGCATGGACTTGAACATTTCGCTGGCCGGCTTCACCAGCGCCAGTAACCGCATCGCTCCCTGATCGCACTCCCCGAAGCAAAACGCCCCCGGAGCTATGAACGTCACTCCGGGGGCGTTAATGTTGCTAGATGCTCAATTTACCGAGAGTGTCCATAGCTCTCATTGAGGACCGCTTCAGGGAAGTAGCGACGCAACATCCGGTTCTGGAAGTCATCCACGAAGCGGCTGTTAATGATGATGATAAACCGCTCGAAGGGTGCCTCGCTTTTAAGCTGTTCGATCCCATCGACACTATGGAATAGCCGGTCATCGCGCAGATGAAGAATATCACCCGGATTCAGAGTGATATCCACCAAGGGCTGCGTGCCTGCCTTATCTGCATAGAGGTGATTTTCGGCACCCGCCACGTTTTCCCGATTGAGAACCAGAATACTGAGGGCCTTGCAGCCATCGGCATGAATTCCCTGCCCTTGCAGTGGGTCGACGTTACCTTCCCCACGCACCCCGGTGATCTGCATCAGAATGGGTTCGTGCGCACCAATACTCCACAGCCTTGCCCAAGCGCGAACGAAGGCCTTCACATCGGGGCGTGCTAAGAACTCCTGCGTCAGCGGATCATAATACCGCAGGCGATCCGCCATGCTTTCAGCATCGTTAAAGGCACCTCCCTGGGCCATGGGGCACTGCCCCATCTCCTCTACGTCTCCCTGATCATTCAAAGCGAGCCATGACATCCGCTTCCAGCGAAGGTTGACATAGGGGTCACGCGACAGGTCAGCGATAAACCCCTGCCAAGCGGTCAGATCGATTTGCTCCCGAATATCAGTTTTCGCCCAATTCTGATGCCTCAGCGCCTCAGTTACTCCCGGATGCCAATAATCGGCGCATGAGTCCGCAGGCATGGAGGTAAGGTCAAAACCGTGCTTGAGAGTATCGAGTTTCATATGGGTATTCTCCTGTTAACTGGGCGGAATTGCCCGGTGTGGCCGTTGTAAAGACAGCGGCCAACAGGATGAAAATGAAAAGATCTGTTGGGATATGTCAAAGTAATGTATTAAAAAAGATTGATTATGTTGAAAAAAGATCAAACCATTAATGACGTATATAGGTAGGTCATCACCTACAATTAGGTGTAGGATAATCACAATAAAAGTGCACAATGTTGGCTTGGCTAGAGTTCTTGTTAGTGTTTTTCTTTAGGTGGTTCCCATGAATGCCCGCGATTCCCGACATCACGCAGATACGGAACGCCTGAAAAAGAACCGCAGGGAGCTTTCCGGTGCGCTCGTGACAGGGTCGTCAAGGACACCTTCAAAAGCTGGCATCAATTCGGATGAAACCAGCAGAGAAGAAGTCGAGTTAGTACGCCGCCGGTATCTGGAGAGTGAGCAGCGATTCCGTACCCTGCTAGAGAGCCTGCCTAAGGTGGCGGTCCAAGGGTATGACCGCGACCGGCGAGTGGTGTACTGGAATGAGGGTAGCACTCGTCTCTATGGTTATACCGCTGAGGAAGCGCAAGGGCAGTTACTGGAAGATCTGATCATTCCTGCCTTCATGCGTGACGAGGTGATCCAAGCGCATGCTGCTTGGATTAAAGAAGGGGTTACTATTCCCGCCGATGAACTCGAGCTCCAGCACAAAAGCGGTGAACTGGTATCGGTCTTTTCCCAGCATCTGATGCTCAATGAGCATACTGACTCACCCTTGATGTTCTGCGTGGATGTTGATCTTTCTGACCAAAAGCGCGCCCACCGGGACCTAGAATTCGCCACCCGTTTCGACAGGCTCACCCACCTCCCTAACCGCCAAACGTTTGAAGCCGAGCTGGACAGTCTGCTGGATTCCTGTCGGCGTCGTAGCCATGGTCTAGCCACCATCTACCTAGACATCGATCACTTCGTCGAGATCAATGATGCCCTTGGCTATGATCAGGGTGATCGACTGCTCATGGAGCTGACTCAGCGACTGAAAGAGTGCCAGCGAGCCACTGACCTAGTATCCCGAGTCTCTAGCGATGAATTCGTGCTGGCCTTTCCTTGCGCCCACTTAGCCACCGATGTCAAACGGGTTGTTCGGCGTGTCCAGAATGTCTTTCGGCGACCTTTCGTCCTTGATGGTCGGGAGCGTCAGGTCACGGCTTGCCTAGGGGTGGCGCTCTTTCCCGAGAATGGTGAATCATCACGCGAGTTGATCCGTAATGCCGATGTTGCCAAGAACCGTGCCAAACTGGAGGGCCGAGGCGCTGTACGTTTCTTCCAACAGAAGCTCCATGATGAGCTGGTTCGCCAGCACTATCTCTTGGCACGACTCGAGGAAGCTCTGGATAACGGTGAATTCTCCCTCCACTACCAGCCTCAGGTTTCGGCGGCCAGTGGGCGAATAGAGAATCTCGAGGCCTTAATACGCTGGGAGCCTGCCGAGGGCCCGACAATCCCGCCTGGCGAGTTTATCCCGCTGGCCGAGCGCTCCGGTTTGATTCATCGTCTGGGCGACTGGGTCATCGAAGAGGCTTGCCGCCAGCAGGTGGAGTGGCGTGCTAAAGGATTTCATGAGCACCGCGTTGACATCAATGTCTCGGGTCGTCAATTGGTGCGCCCCGATGCTCTTAAGCGCTTCGAGGATACGCTGCAGCGTCACGGCCTTGGGCCTCGGGATATCGGCATCGAATTGACCGAAAATGTCCTGATCGAATCCGATGAGACCGTGCTTGAAGACCTGCGGCGCCTCTATCATCGCGGTTTTCACATTGCTCTCGATGACTTCGGGACCGGCTACTCCTCCCTGAGCTACCTCAAGCACTTTCCCGTCACCGCCCTGAAGATCGACCGCTCCTTCATCCACGACGCCCCCGCGCAGCCAAAGGACAGAGCCATCATGGAAGGTGCCATCCTTATTGGTCATCGGCTGGGGTTGGAAGTAGTCGCCGAAGGCGTCGAGAACGCAGAACAGCTGTCACTGCTTCGCGATATGCATTGCGACCTCGTCCAAGGGTTCTTCTTCTTCCGCCCGATGCCTGCACAGGAAATCGAGAGGCTGTTGAGTGGCTTTGTGGGTGGTCATGGGGGGTTGTCGGGCTGAGGGTTGTTGTGGTTTGGTTTGCAGTGCTTGGCGTTGGCATATTTCTGGAATCTTGTGGGCGACCTTCATTGATTGCTGGGATTGAATCTGAGGTCGTGGCTGGAGGGCTGTTATCGGCCAAAAGCGGTCTTTTAGGTATCACTGATGTAGCGATTTAACACCAGCCAGCATGCGCGGCTACAGAATGGAGGCGAAGCAGCAATTGTAGTAGCCGTCGCATGCCTGGCCTAGTTAAAAATGTCCCGACGACCTCAGCTCTTTAACCGCTTTCGTCAGCTTATCGATTTCTTTTGGCAATTTTTGAAGCTCGTACATGGTCTTCGGCTCTTCGGAGTCGTACAACAATCCTCGTCCAAGATTCGTTACATCGAGCATGAAGGGATGTTTGTGACGCTGGCCTCTAGAGTCTTTGAAACAGACCATACCGTGCCATTCGTTACCGTCAGCCTTGGCTTGTTCAGATACTTTATGGGGAGCATCCAGCGCTTGAGATAAAGATTCATAAGGCAGTATCACTGCAATAGCATTTTCTTTCCCATTGCCTAGAAGTGGGATATCGCCTTCTTTATTTCGAGAATGAACTTTCGGAATCGACTTCCCTCTCCAATCCAGATAAACCTCGTGAGCGGCAGAGCCCCCAACGTTTCTGATTCTTAGTTGGGCAAGACTGTACCTGCTGCTCGTATCAATAAACGGATAAGGGTAAGGCTTCAACCTCTCTTCAGTAAGCTCGGCTGAGCGGAAAGCTACCAGAGCAGAAATCGCTGCGGCGATCACCGCGGCAGATCCGGCGAAAACGTTCACAAACTCTATTTGACCAGTGAATGCCTCCCAGGCAGCCCAGCATGCTGCCAAAGCCGACAAAACGAATATGACACCAATCAACACACGGCCTAATTTTACTTCAAGTGTCATTCGTACTCCTTTTTTAACATCGCGCACAATGGCGGTTTGAACGAAGTGAAAACCGTCCGGCACCGTCAGGCGCGAATTGATGCGCCTTGTTAGTTGCGTAGCGCATCTTCAATTAAATCCCAGCGCCCCTCATATTCTGCAATATTCCAGAAATATGACGCTGCCCCTTCTGCCACCGCAACTGCCCGTACTGAGCTGTCTTTTCTTTGCTGCCCCTTTTTACCGGGAGCTGAAAGCCAATCACGATGACGGGCTGCAACGTTACTGGCCATTTCATTGCTTGGGATAATATAATAGCGAAATGGTAGTTCTGAGTCTGGCGTAGGAATTCCCCCAATAACCCAGAAAAAATTTGATCCGTACACTCGCTCAGCCTTCTTCCCTACGCTGCAAGTTTTGTTTCCAGGGATAAAGGTCTTCACCTGTATATGAACAAATTTTGTTCCATCTCTGTTGCTACAAAGTACATCCGTATTCGGCGTATTGCCAAGTGTAACGACAGCAGCGTAGCCGCGACGGCAAAGCTCCCCAGCGACAAAGAACTGGCTCGAATTCCCCCGATAGCTTTTATCTTTATCTGATAAGTTCACTCATTCCTCATAGCACTAACGGCTGTATAAATTGCGCATTGAAGCGAAGCGTAAATGCGTCAATTTGACACACTTGTTAGCATTTTTGCCATGCGCTCTAAGTCACTTGCAACATCATTGAACCCGAAGTAGTTTGTTGGATGCTCGTACATCATGTCGTGATGTCTTTCCAAGGGTTCGTAGTCAGGAAGTCGTGACCTAAGCTCATCTCTCAGCATAATGGCATCGACACGAAAACGACGATCATATTCCGCGTTGCGCTCATTTGAAAGCCGCATAGTTTCGTTTGTGTTTCGCTCCCAAGCCGCATTCCGTTCTTCTTCTGTTTGAGCAGAGCGCATCGCGGAACGCTCAATCGCGCTTATGCGATCATCTTCTCGTTTATGCCGCTCAATAAACTCTCGTAGGTTTTTTACAACCTCCAATGTTCTTTCCTTTAAGGCTAAAGCATCCGAATCCACAACTTGCTGTACTTTCTCATCGTATTTTAGGGCTCTATCTTTATAAGACTCGGCCTGCTCCGACTTTAGGTGTAAGCGTTCTTTGAGAGTTTCGTTTGATGCCCTTGTCTGATCAATGACAGCCGTAAACCTCCATTTCGCTGCCAAGTAAGCTAAGCCGAATATAATTGCAGCAAGAATAAGAAAGGCAAGCGGAGCTTGCGAGACTACCGACCATTCCTTTGCTATGTATTCAAATAGTTTTTCCACGACACTTCCTTATGAATGCTAACGCCCAGCACACCGGCCCAGCTGCGGCGTGCCAAAATGTGGTAAAAGCGCAGCGACCACATTTTGGTGCGCCGTAGCTAGGTCCGCATGCTGCCGCTTGTTAGTTGCGGTCGACCAATGTTCGAAGACATTTTTTATCATGCCCTTCAGTTGTGTTTAGAAAGGAACCGCATAGCTCGCATCTTATTTTATCCTGTACATAGTCAATTACTTTCTGATTCAAGGAATATGACTGCCACTTATCGGGATACGATTGGCTAACATGCTGAACTTCATCTGAAATTGGCTTATCGCAGAACGGGCATGGATATTTAGGCGGTCTTGCCTGCTCTTTCCTAGCCTTGAGCTTCGATGCAAGGTGCCTGTTATAGAGATACTCGACTCGTTCAATAGTCATCAGAGACCCTCTGCATGACTTTATTTTATGGTGCATATAGAGCTGCGACAGCTTCTCTATCGGATTTTGTACGCCGCACATTTTGTAGATTTCAAGGATACTGACTGATGCATTTACAAAATCTGTTGAATAGGTAGTTGCCCAGCTTCCTGGACCATGCGTAATCGGAAGATACTCTCCCTGCTCCTTCGCACATATCGCGATGAATGATTCAATTTTTTTCTTATCGGACCTGTTCAATTTCAACGGGATTGCCCCAGCCAACTAACAGTTTTATTCATGCGCATGCGCGTTTTTCTGGGAAGCCCTATCTTGCCAACAGGCACCTAACTCACTGATAGAAAATGGTTGAATGCTATTTTTTCCCGTAAGGCTCGCTAGAAAAATGAGCATGCGCGTTAACTTGATGGTCATTTTTTCAAAATGGCGCGTAAGCATACAACGCCTTTTCATAAACCATTGTTTTAAAAAGCTTACAGCATGCTTTCCCAGGCATATGCGCACTCGTATTATAACCGCCACCTGAAAAACGCGCATTGCGAGCCAAAGGCTCCTGTGAATATTCAATTTCTGCGGATGGCCGCTTTGGGTCGAAAGCTGTCACTCCCATCACTTCCTGCTTGTTGATAACCATCGCAGCCTGCCATCCAGTAACAACTAGCAAAATCAGCTTAGCTTCAAACCTACCAAACTATCCTTACCCCCGTCACTAGAAAATAGTCCCACACCGCCCCTTTTCACTCCTTAGCCTCCCCACACCGAACGCGGTAAGCTTGGCAGCACTCTCGTTGCTGAAGACGCTTTACCCATGACCACTCACTGGATTCTTGGCCCTGGGGCCATTGGCCGTTTGCTGGCGCACTCCCTAGCCCCACGCGTTGATGTGGCGGTAATTGGTCGCCGCGCTTTGCCTGCGCGGCAGTTGCTGACCACACCGGAAGGCGAAGTGCGTGCGCAACACTTAACCTCGCTTACCGCTGAGCAGTTGGTGGCGGATGCAACTGAGCCGCCTACGTTTGTGCATATCACTACCAAAGCCATGGCTGCCGAAGCGGCGCTTTTGAGTATTGCCAGCCTGCTGCCCCCTTCTACCCCGATGGTGCTGTGGCAGAACGGTTTTTATGCGCAGCCGCGTATTACCGAAAATTGGCCTGGGCCGGTGCTGTGCGCTACTACGACTCAGGGGGCGTACTTAACCGGGGATGATGGCGTGGTACACGCAGGCCGCGGGCCTACGTTTGTTGGGGATTTGGATAACCAGCACACAGGGTTGGCAGAAGCCTTAGCGGCGCTATTGAGTGAGGCTGGGTTTACCGCTACAGCTGTGGGCGACATTCGCAGCCGCTTGTGGCAGAAGTTAGCGGTGAATGCGGCGATTAACCCACTGGTGGCGCTTCATAGCGTGCGTAATGGTGAGCTTCGTGGGGACGCCTATTCAGGCCGTGTAATTGTCGTGGTGAAGGAAGTGGCAGCGATTTTAGCGAAAGAAGGCGTTGTGCCGCCAAACGGTGGCGAGGGTGAAACCGGTTGGCTGGCGTTGGTGTGGCAGGTGGTGGAGAACACTGCGAACAATAAAGCCTCGATGTTGCAGGATGTAGAGGCGAAACGGCTTACCGAGCGCGGGGCAATTTTGGGGCCGCTGATTGAGAGCGCTGAGCGGAATGGGTTGGGGTGTGAGGTATTGAGGGGGTTGGATCAGGAGTTGGCGCAGGTGGAAATCGGGTTTTAAGACAACAGCCCAGGGGCAGCGTTGCTGCCCTTCGCGGGTGCCTCGCGGTGCTCGTTACGCCGCGCTACGGGGAGGTGGGCGTAAATGTTTGGGTGGCGTTTGCCGCCATTGGTGCTTTGCATTGATTGGGCTTGGAGACAACAGCCCAGGGGCGGCGTTGCCGCCCTTCGCGGGTGTCTTGTGTTGCTCGTTACTCCGCGCTACGGGATGATTGCCTCTATTCAGCGGCGAAGATACACGGCGAGTTCTCAATGGCTTGTTAGGTGACGAGAATCATCACGACCTTGCGGTAGGCGGGGCGTTCGGCAAGCTGCTCTACCCAGCGCTGTAGATGCGGGCGGGGCTGCCAAGTAAGGCCGCTGTTGAGCAGGTTGTAGGTGAACGGGGCGATGGCGATATCGGCAAGGCCGAATTCATCGCCAGAGAACCAGGGCTGCTGGCTTAACGCGGCGTCTAGCTGGGCGAATAGTTTTTCGCAGGTGGCGATGGCGGGGTCTAGCAGTGTGCTATCGCGCTGTTCTGGCGGGGTGCGAACGTAGCCCATCAAAATGGTACGGTGGGCGGGGGTTAGCAGGCTGCTGGACCAATCCATCCACTTTTCCATCTGCGCTCGCTTAGCGGGCTCTTCGATCCATAAGTGGTTGGGGCAGTACTGCGCCGCCAGGTAGCGGAGAATGGTATTGGACTCCCACAGTACGCTTTGGGTAGCGTCGTCTTTCAGCAGCGGCACCAGGCCGTTGGGGTTCATGGCGAGGTATTCCGGCGTGTCGTTTACACCGTGCTGCAGGCCCGCCATGATCTGCTCGAAAGGTAGTTCCAGCTCTTCCAGTGCCCAGAGCACTTTTTTGACGTTGGTGGAGTTGTTGCGGCCCCAAAGCTTAATCATGGCAGTCCTTGTTGTTGGTTCAATAGGTTTTGAGTGTGCCTTGGGTGGGGGTCAGTGGTAAATGGCACGCTTACAGTTTAAGGGGCTTAGCCAACAGGTCGCGAGCTAAAGCTGCCTCCCACCCCACACTCTCCTCTTATGCCCGACCACTCACGACTTACTCCTCACGATTTACCACGCACTACTCACCCTTATCCTGATACAGCTGTAGCAGGCTGGAGAAGTCGAGTTTGCCGTTGCCGCCTGCTTTGTGCAGGGCGAACAGTGAGCGAGCCGCGGAGCCCATGGGGATGGGGGCGGCACTTTGCTGGCTCACGTCCATGGCGAGGCCTAGGTCTTTGATCATCAGATCCACCTGGAAGCCGCCCTGATAGCCTTTCGAGGCGGGGGCGTTTTCCATCACCCCTGGGTAGGGGTTGTAGACGTTCAGCGCCCAGTTACCGCCCGAGCTTTGCTTCATGATTTCTGACAGCACGGCGGGATCGAGGCCGTTTTTAACGCCCATATTGATCGCTTCGCAGGTGCCTGCCATCAGAATCGAGAGCAGCATGTTGTTGCACACTTTGGCTACCTGCCCTGCGCCGTGGTCGCCTGCGTGGAAGATGTTTTTACCCATGGCTTGCAGCACTGGCTGCGCCTGAGCGAACTGTTCTTCCGAGCCGCCCACGATAAAGGTCAGCGTGCCCGCTTGGGCACCGCCTACCCCACCGGAAACCGGCGCATCTACAAAGCCGATGCCCTTTTCAGCGCCAGCCGCGGCCACGTGGCGGGCGGTGTCGGCGTCAATGGTGGAACAATCGATTACCAGAGCGCTTGGCTTAATCACTTCAAACAGCGGCGCATCGCCATCCACGTACAGTCCGCGCACGTGCTTACCTGCGGGCAGCATGGAAATGATGAAGTCGGCGTCGGTGGCGGCCTCTGTGGCAGTGGCAGCTATATCGCAGCCTTGGGATTTGGCGGTTTCCAGCGCTTGGGCGGAAAGGTCGAAGGCACGTACGTTAAAGCTAGCTTTCGCCAGGTTGGCGGCCATGGGGCCGCCCATATTGCCTAAACCAATAAACGCAACGGTAGTCATCTTTTTATCCTTATTAGCGTGTTGTAGAGAGTGCAGTGTGCGTTATTTAACGTCTGCCAGCGGGTTGGTGTCCCATGCGGAGGCCAGCAGCTCGTCTATAAAGGAGGGCTCGACCGAGGCCACGTCTGGGTAGGTCCAGCTTGGCTGGCCGTCTTTATCGACCAGCAGCGCGCGCACCCCTTCGGGAAACTCCCGGTGGCGACAGCACTGCACAGAGAGCGAAAGCTCAAACTGGAACACTTCCGCCAGCGACATGTGTTTGGCACGGCTAAGCTGTTCGTCGATTAGTTTGATAGAAACGGGACTGCCGTGAGCCAAGGTCTTTTGCGCCTTGCTGAACCATTGGTCATCGGTCTTCACCGCTAGCACGGCTTCCACCATCTGCTCGACGGTGTCGTGATCCATCAGCTCACGAATCAGTGAGGACGACTTATAAACCGGCGCTTCCATCTCTGCGAAAACGCTGTGCGAATCCTGCTCTAGCTCACGCAGCACGCGGTTCACTACGCCGTGGGCGTCGGTGTGTTCGCCTTCGCCCCAGCTGGCCTCCAATAGCTTTTCAGCCAGTGCGCCGCGGTGATGGCTGGCAATGGCACGGTCGGCAAGGCCTAGATGAACCGCATCTGGCGCGTTAATTTGCCCGCCGGTCATGGCGAGAAACCGCCCTGCGCCACCGGGCAGGCGGTTAAGGAACCAGCTCGCGCCCACATCTGGGTACAGTCCAATAGTCACTTCCGGCATAGCCAGCCGGGAGGTCTCGGTGACGATGCGGTGGCTGCTACCGCTTAACAGGCCCATGCCGCCGCCCATCACAATGCCGCTGCCCCAGCAAATCACCGGTTTGGGGAAAGTATGCAGTTGGTAATCCAGGCGGTACTCGTTCTCGAAGAAGCGCTCGGGGAAATCGGCGGCACCTTCACCTTGAATGGCCTTATAGAGGTTGACCACATCGCCACCGGCGCAGAAGGCTTTTTCGCCTGCGCTATCCAGCAGCACGGCCACGACTCGCTCGTCGGTTTGCCACTGGTTTAGGCGCGGCAGGATTTCTTCGATCATTTCCAGCGTGAGCGCATTTAAAGAGCGCTCGGCGTTCAGGGTGATCTCGCCAATTACATGGCCATCTTGGGTGGTGTGCTCTTCAAACAGTACACAACTCATGGTTTGTCCTTATATGCTTGGGCTCGGTGATAAGTGCCCTGGCGGCTATAGCTCAGCGGCACCGTCGGCCAGTACGCGGCGGGAAATAATCAGCCGCATAATCTCGTTGGTGCCTTCCAGAATACGGTGTACGCGGGTGTCGCGCACGTAGCGTTCCATCGGGTACTCCTTAATGTAGCCATTGCCGCCGTAGAGCTGCAGCGCTTCGTCGCACACTTTGAAGCCCACATCAGTGGCGAACCGCTTGGCCATGGCGCAGTAAGTGGTGGCATCCGGATGGCCCGCATCCAGCTTGGTGGCGGCCATGCGTACCAGCTGGCGGGCGGCCACCAGCTCGGTCACCATATCGGCCAGGCGGAACTGCAGCGCTTGGAACTCGGCCAGGCGCTTGCCGAACTGCTTGCGCTCTAGCATATAGTCGCGGGCTTTATTGAGCGCCTGCTGGGCGGTGCCGATGGAGCAGGTGGCAATATTGATGCGCCCGCCGTCCAGCCCTTTCATGGCGATTTTAAAGCCGTCGCCTTCATTGCCTAGCAGGTGGTTGGCGGGTACGCGCACGTCTTCAAAGGTGATCATGCGGGTGGGCTGGCTGTTCCAGCCCATTTTGTCCTCTTTGCGGCCGTAGCTGATGCCCTCGCTCTTGGCATCCACCGCAAAAGCGGAAACGCCGCCGGGGCCTTCGCCGCCGGTGCGCGCCATCACCACCAGGAAGTCGGTACTGCCCGCGCCAGAAATAAACATCTTGCTGCCGTTCAGCACGTAGTGCTCGCCATCGCGTTTGGCGGAGGTTTTCAGCGAGGCCGCGTCGGAGCCGGAGTTGGGTTCGGTTAGGCAGTAAGAGCCCAACAGCTCGCCGGTCGCCAGTTTTTCACCCCACTGCTCAACGGCTTCCGGTGTGCCGAAATCTGCCAGCATCCAGGTCACCATGTTATGAATGGTGAGGTACGCGGTGGTCGAGGTGCAGCCCATCGAGAGCTGTTCAAAAATGATGCTGGCGTCCAACCGAGAAAGCCCTAAACCGCCAACGCTTTCCGGGGCATAGAGCGAGCAAAAGCCCAACTCCCCTGCTTTACGAATCACATCGACGGGGAAAAAAGATTCTGCGTCCCACTCGGCAGCGTGAGGTTCTAGCTCGTTTTGGGCGAACGCACGGGCCATATCGGAAAAAGCGACTTGGTCTTCACTTAGCTCGAAATTCATGGCGTATCTCCACAGCGCGTGGGTGGCCTGAGCCCTTTTGAGGCGGCGGCACAGTCGCACGCAGTTGTTGTCATTATTTGCAATGTTGACGTTTACGTTAACTTATATTTTTAGCCTGGTAGGCGCAACCAAATCCCCCACGACCTTTGGCGTAGAAAGCGGCCAACACCCCTTTCCAGGCAGAAAAAAGGGTGCCCGAAGGCACCCAATCCACGGACAGACGCGGTTAACGGGAATCCATCACTTAAAGTTCTTGCGGTACATTTTGGAAAGCTCGCCAATGATGCCGCTGCGGAAGCTGAGTACGCACACCACAAAGATGATACCCAGAATCACGCTCACCCAGTTGCCCAGCGGCGACTGCGCCAGCAGGTGTTGCAGGCTCACCACTAGCCCTGCTCCCATCAGCGGGCCCAGCAGTGTGCCGACTCCACCCAGCAGCGTCATCAGGATGACCTCACCCGACATGTGCCAATGGGCATCGGTGAGCGAAGCCAGCTGGAACACGACGGTTTTAGTAGAGCCCGCCAAGCCTGCTAACGCCGCTGACAGCACAAAGGCCAACAGCTTGTAGGCATCCACGTTGTAACCCAGCGAGATAGCGCGGGGTTCGTTTTCGCGAATGGCTTTCAGCACTTGTCCAAAGGGTGAATGAACCGTGCGCTGAATCACCGCAAAGCCAAATACAAAGACGGCAAACACGAAGTAGTACATGGCCAAGTTACTGCTGAGATCAATCACGCCAAACAGGCTGCCCCGCGGCACGCCGTGCAGGCCATCTTCCCCACCGGTGAATGAAGACTGCACAAACACGAAGAACATCAGCTGTGCCAGCGCCAGCGTCACCATGGCGAAGTAGATGCCCTGGCGGCGAATGGAGAGCACCCCAAACAGCGCGCCTAGCAGCGTGGCCATCGCCGTGCCGGCCAGAATACCCAACTCGGGCGTCAAGCCTGGGTAGCTTGCCAGCAGGTAACCGGTCACGTAACCACCGGTGGCCAGAAAGGCCGCATGACCAAACGAGAGCAGCCCAGCGTAGCCCAACAGCAGGTTGAAGGCACAGGCAAACAGTGCAAAGCAGAGAATCTTCATTAAGAAGACCGGGTACGCCACAAACGGAGCGACCAGCCCGACAGCTAACAGCGCGAGATAAAACATATTGCGGCGAAATTTGGCGCGACGTTGACGCTCTTGAACCGCCGACGGCAGATTCACTGCTTCAGATGTGTGAGAGGTTGCCATGGTTATGCCTCCTTACCGAACAGCCCAGCGGGGCGTAACATGAGCACCAAGATCATGACTAAAAAGATCACGGTATTAGAGGCTTCCGGGTAGTACACCTTGGTTAACCCTTCAATAATACCCATGCCGAGGCCGGTTAAAATGGCACCTAAAATGGAGCCCATACCGCCAATCACCACCACTGCAAACACCACGATCAGCAAGCTGGAGCCCATGGTGGGCGACACCGGGTACAGCGGCGCTGCCAGCACGCCTGCAAAGGCAGCAAGCCCGACCCCGAACCCGTAGGTTAAGGTAATCAGCAGCGGTACGTTCACACCGAACGCCTGCATCAATTGAGAGTTTTCCGTACCGGCGCGCAGGTAAGCGCCCAAGCGGGTGCGCTCAATCATGAACCAGGTGAATAGGCACATGGCCAGCGCCGCCACCAGCACCCAAGCGCGGTAGGTAGGCAGGAACATAAAGCCCAGGTTCAGGCCGCCTTGCAGAATGGCAGGGGTTTCGTAACGCGCCCCGGAAACGCCGAAGAAGTTAATCAGCGTGCCTTCAAAAATCAGTGCCAACCCGAACGTCAGCAGCAGCCCGTAGAGGTGGTCGAGGTGGGCAATGCGACGCAGCAAAAAGCGCTCCATCAGCATGCCAAAACCACCCACTACCAGCGGGACTAAAATCAGTGCTAGCCAATAGTTAATACCCAGGTAGCGAAAGCCTAGCAGCGCGGCGAAGGCTCCCAGCATGTACTGCGCCCCGTGGGCAAAGTTGACGATCTTCAGTAGGCCGAAGATGACCGCCAGGCCCAAACTAAGCAGTGCGTAAAAGGCACCGTTCACAAGCCCAAGCGTTAGCTGGCCCATGAACACGGCCATTGGCACGCCGAATATCATCGTCATGGTATGACTCTCCTCGCCGCTAAGCGGGCAGCCCCTAATGCGGCTGCCCCAGCGCGTTGCTTATTTTGTAGAAACGCTTTTCATCACGCCTTACGGCTTGCTTGAGCGTCGGGCCAGGCCAGTCAGCCCTGGCCCAACGATGTCAGCCGATTAGTTCTGCACCAGCGAGCACTGGCTGTCAGACAGCGGACGGTAGGCTTCTGCGGCGGGAATGGTGCTGAGGATGTTGTAGAGATCCCACTCACCGGTAGACTCTTCCGGGGTTTTTACCTGGGCCAGGTACATGTCGTGAATCATACGGCCATCTTCACGAATGCTGCCGTTACGGGCGAAGAAGTCGTTAATCGGCTCTTCGGCCATTTTCGCACGCACGGTTTCTGGGTCGTCGGTGCCAGCGGCTTCAACGGCTTTCAGGTAGTGCATGGTGCTGGAGTAGATACCCGCTTGCACCATGGTGGGCATACGACCCACTTCTTCGAAGTAACGCTCCGACCAAGCGCGGGCCTCTTCATCCATATCCCAGTACCAGCCGGTGGTCAGCAGCAGCCCTTGGGTGGCTTCTAAACCCAGCGCGTGTACGTCATTGAGGAAGATCAGCAGGCCTGCTAACTGCTGGCCGCTTTGGGTCAGACCAAACTGGCTGGCGGTGGTAATCGCGTTGACCGTATCGGCACCGGCGTTAGCGAGGCCGACAATTTTCGCACCAGAACCTTGGGCCTGGAGAATGTAGGAAGAGAAGTCGCTGGTGGGGAACGGATGGCGCACGCCGCCCACAATTTCACCACCGTTGGCTTCTACTACGCTGGTCACGTCTGCCTCTAACGCATGGCCGAAGGCGTAGTCAGCGGTGAGCATAAACCAGCTATCACCGCCCTGCTCAACCACCGCTTTCGCGGTACCATTGGCCAGCGGGTAAGTGTCGTATACCCAGTGAATATGGTTCGGGGTGCAGTGCTCGTTGGTAATGCTGGAGGCTGCCGAGCCGGAGACAATGCCCAAGCCGTTGTTCTCTTGCAGCACTTTGGTCACGGCGATAGACACAGACGACGCCACTAAGCCGCCAACCATATCGACGTTACGCTGGTCGATCCACTCACGCACGGTGTTGGCACCCACGTCGGCGCTGTTACGGTCATCCGCGCTGAACACTACGATGGGCGAGCCGTTCACGCTGCCACCAAAATCGGCCACCGCCATTTCCATCGCAGTTTGGCCGCCGGGGCCAGCCAGGTCACGGTAGGTACCAGACATATCGGCCAAATAGCCAATACGCACTTCGCCATCGCTGATTTCGGCGTGGGCAGTTGAGATCGCCATGCTGGAAGCAGCGGCAACAGCAATGCTGGCAGCCAGCGTTTTTTTCATGAAGGTCATGTTCGTCTCCTGGCCCTGAGGGCCTTTGTTTTTATGATACGGACGTTCGGTTATAGCGTTTGTGTGTGGAGCGTTTGTTGTTCTTTAAGGCCGTGCTTACAGTTTAGATGGTGTGTGATTTATACCCCCAGCATGCTGTTTAAATGCTCCCGCCGCGACGGCAGCTGGGCGGCGGTAATTTCTTCGACAATCTGGCCGTGATCCATCACAAAGTGGCGGTCTGCCAGCGGGGCCGCAAAACGGAAGTTCTGCTCGACCAGTACGATGGTCATGCCGCGCTCTTTTAGCTGTACCAGCACTTCACCGAGCTTCTGCACGATGACCGGCGCTAGCCCTTCGGTAATTTCATCCAGCAACAGCAGCCTTGCCCCGGTACGCAGAATGCGCGCCATGGCCAGCATCTGCTGCTCGCCGCCAGAAAGCCGCGTGCCTGGGCTGTTACGGCGCTCATACAGGTTGGGGAACATGCCGTAGATTTCATCCAGGCTCATACCGCCCGAGCGCACGGTAGGCGGTAGCAGCAGGTTTTCATGCACATCTAAGCTTGCGAAAATGCCGCGCTCTTCCGGGCAGTAGCCAATCCCTAACCGGGGAATGTGGTGGGGTTTCATGCGCAGGGTTTCGTTGCCATTAATGACAATCGAACCGGTGCGCCGCCCTACCATATTCATAATCGCTTTGAGCGTGGTGCTGCGGCCGGCGCCGTTGCGACCCAACAGGGTCACCAGCTCGCCGCGTTTCACGTCAAAGTTCACCCCATGCAGAATGTGCGACTCGCCATAGAAGGCGTGTAGGTCCTGCACGCGTAGCATTTCAAGGGTTTGGTTTTCCGGGGCATCTTGGTTATCGAAGGCTTCGGCGGTATTCATGCGCTAGCCTCCTCTGCTGCTTCGCTGCCCATGTAGGCTTCACGCACTAAGGGGTTGCGAGAAACGCTCTCATAGTCGCCCTCTGCCAACACCGCCCCCCGTGCCAGCACGGTAATGCGGTCACATAGGCGGCTTACCACGCTCAAGTTGTGCTCTACCATCAGCACTGTGCGGCCTTGAGAAACCCGCTTAATCAGCGCCACGATGCGGTCTACATCTTCTGCACCCATGCCTTGGGTGGGCTCATCTAACAGCATCATGCTGGGGTCCAGCGCCAGCGTAGTGGCCACTTCCAAGGCGCGCTTGCGGCCATAGGGCATTTCTACGGTCAGCGTATCGGCGTATTCACGCAGGCCCACTTCTTCTAGTAGTGCCAAGGCGCGGTCATTGAGATGATCCAGCGACTTTTCTGATTTCCAGAAGTGAAACGACGTGCCGAGCTGGCGCTGAAGCGCTACGCGCACGTTCTCCAACGCAGTCATATGGGCAAACACCGCTGAAATCTGAAACGAACGTACCAAGCCAAGCTGGGCGATTTCGTTGGATTTTTTGCTGGTAATGGGCTGGCCGCGATAAAGAATTTCACCACGCGTTGGCGGTAAAAACTTGGTTAATAAGTTAAAGACCGTGGTTTTACCCGCACCGTTTGGGCCAATCAGGGCATGGATGTGCCCCTCCTGCACCTGGAGGTTGACGTTATCCACGGCGGTAAAGCCGCGAAACTCTTTGGTCAGCCCTCGGGTTTCGAGCACTGGCCCTTTGGTTACTTCGTCTGCACGCATGAGGTAGGACGCCTCTTGTTGTTCTTGTACGGTCGGAAGCGCAACTCGTTAGCCAGCAACGCATCCTTACCTGAACGTAAGGTATAAGTGCAAACTAGCAACCTCTCACAGGGTATTACAATTACAACTTTGGTCTACGCACCACGCTGGCGCATCTGGTAAAACTCAAATAATTAATATATTTCAAATACTTATATAAATTCAACGCTAACTCACTTATTGCAATCGCAGCTTTACGTTAACGTAAACTTGTTTTAGCCTCATGGTCAGTGTTCCATAGGGGCATTCCCCTATCGACGAGAATAATGATCATGAGCAAAACCTACTCGATCAGTGAACTGGCCAGCGAGTTTGATGTGACCACGCGTAGCATCCGTTTTTATGAAGATCAGGAGCTACTGCACCCCACTCGCCGTGGCCAGACGCGCATTTACTGCAGTAAAGATCGCGTGCGGTTAAAGCTGACGCTACGCGGCAAACGGTTGGGGTTTTCGCTGGCGGAAATCCGCGAACTGTTTGAGCTATGGGATGAAACCCGCAGCGGCAGCGAAAAACAGCTACACCTAATGCTGAGCAAAATTAGCGAGCGCAAAGCCGCGCTAGAACAACAGATGAAAGACATCACGATGGTGCAGTTAGAGCTGGAAAGCGCAGAAATACGCTGCCGCCAGGCATTGGAAGAGCTTAACGAGAAACATCCGGCCACCACGAAATAAACAATCTCAACGCACAACGACCCGATTAACAACGACAAGGTGATTGACCATGTTTTCCCACTATTCAGAACTAAATTTCGATCTTGACGATGAACTGAACATGCTGCGTGAGCAGGTCAACGCCTTTGCCGCCAGCGAAATCGCCCCCCGTGCGGCTGAAATCGACCGCAACAACGAATTCCCCAGCGACCTGTGGAAGAAATTCGGCGATATGGGCCTGCTGGGTATTACCGTCTCGGAAGAAGATGGCGGCAGCGGCATGGGCTACCTGGCCCACTGCATCGCCATGGAAGAGATTTCACGCGCCAGCGCGTCGGTAGCGCTCTCCTACGGCGCGCACTCTAACCTGTGCGTGAACCAGCTGAAGATCAACGCCTCCGCTGAGCAGAAAGCCAAATATCTACCCAAGTTGATTAGCGGCGACCACGTGGGCGCACTGGCGATGTCAGAACCGGGTGCTGGCTCGGACGTAGTCTCCATGCAGCTTCGCGCTAAACAAGATGGCGACCACTACGTGCTTAACGGCAACAAAATGTGGATCACCAACGGCCCGGATGCCGATGTCCTGGTGGTATACGCCAAAACTGACCCGGAGGCAGGTTCCAAAGGCATCACCGCTTTCATCATCGAAAAAGGCATGCCCGGCTTCTCCACCGCCCAGAAACTCGACAAGCTGGGCATGCGCGGCTCTAACACCTGCGAACTGGTCTTCCAGGATTGCCGCGTACCCGCAGAGAACGTGCTAGGCGAAGTAGGCAAAGGCGTACGCGTATTGATGAGCGGCCTGGATTATGAGCGCGCCGTATTGGCCGCAGGCCCCATTGGCATTATGCAGGCCGCCATGGATGTGGTGATGCCCTACATTCATGAGCGTAAGCAGTTCAACCAGTCCATCGGTGAGTTCCAACTGGTGCAGGGCAAAGTGGCGGATATGTACACCACGCTAAACGCCTGCCGCGCCTATTTATATGCTGTTGCCGGTGCCTGCGACCGTGGCCAAACTTCTCGTAAAGATGCCGCAGGCGTCATTCTCTACTGCGCTGAAAAAGCCACCCAAGTAGCGCTAGATTCCATCCAGCTGCTAGGCGGCAACGGTTATATCAACGAGTACCCCACCGGCCGCCTGCTGCGCGATGCAAAACTGTATGAAATTGGCGCAGGCACCAGCGAAATTCGCCGGATGCTGATTGGCCGCGAACTCTTCACCGAAAGTCTTTAACAATTATTAGAAGGGTCGCGCCATGAGCACACTCTCGACACAGATCAACCCGCGCAGCGATGTGTTTCAGGCCAACGAGGCCGCCATGCTGGGGGAAGTGAACAAACTCCGTGAACTCACTGCCGCCATTGCACAAGGAGGCGGCGAGAAAGCCCGCGCCCGCCATGAGAGCCGGGGCAAGCTGTACGTGCGTGACCGCATCGACCATTTGATTGATGAAGGCTCGCCGTTTCTGGAGTTTTCCGCGCTGGCGGCGCATCACGTTTACGACAGTGAGGTACCTGCCGCAGGCGTGATCACTGGGATTGGTCGGGTATCTGGCGTTGAGTGCGTGATTGTGGCCAACGATGCCACGGTAAAAGGCGGCACCTATTTCCCACTCACGGTGAAAAAGCACCTGCGTGCCCAGGAAATTGCCCGCAAGCACCGCCTACCGTGCATCTACTTGGTGGATTCTGGCGGTGCCTTCCTGCCCCGCCAGGACGAGGTCTTCCCCGACCGCGACCACTTCGGGCGTATTTTCTACAATCAGGCCACGATGTCCGCTGAAGGCATCCCGCAAATCGCCGTGGTGATGGGCTCCTGTACCGCAGGGGGTGCGTACGTGCCTGCCATGGCGGATGAGTCCATCATTGTTAAAGAGCAAGGCACCATCTTCCTGGGTGGCCCGCCGCTGGTAAAAGCCGCCACGGGGGAGAGCATCAGCGCTGAAGACCTGGGCGGTGCGGACGTTCACGCCAAAGTGAGCGGTGTAGCCGACCACTATGCTGAAAACGACGCCCATGCGCTGCAGCTGGCCCGCGCCTGCGTATCGCGCCTGAACTGGCAAAAGCGTGGCCAGCTGGCCATGCAGCCGCCTAGGCCGCCCAAGCTCGACCCTTCGGAGCTTTATGGCATTGTCGGTACCGACCTTAAAAAGCCTTACGACGTGCGCGAAGTGATTGGCCGCATTGTCGATGGCTCCGATTTTGACGAGTTCAAACGCTACTACGGCGACACGCTAGTGACCGGCTTTGCCCATATTCACGGCTACCCGGTGGGGATCGTGGCGAACAACGGCGTGCTGTTTTCGGAGAGCGCGGTAAAAGGTGCGCACTTTATTGAGCTATGCGCCCAGCGCAAGATCCCGCTGGTATTCCTGCAGAATATTACCGGCTTTATGGTCGGCTCCAAGTACGAGCATGAAGGCATTGCCAAGCACGGCGCTAAACTCGTCACCGCCGTGGCCTGCGCGAACGTGCCGAAATACACCGTGCTGATTGGTGGCAGCTTCGGCGCAGGTAACTACGGCATGTGTGGCCGCGCTTACGACCCCAACCTGCTGTTTATGTGGCCCAACTCGCGCATTTCAGTGATGGGTGGCGAACAGGCGGCGGGAGTACTTTCCCAGGTAAAACGCGAGCAGTACGAACGCGAAGGCAACACCTGGAGCAAAGAGGACGAAGAAGCCTTCAAGAAGCCCACACGCGACCAGTACGAGCACCAGGGCCACCCCTACTATGCCAGCGCCCGCCTGTGGGATGACGGAGTGATTGACCCGCTACAAACCCGCGACGTGCTGGGGCTTTCGTTAGCCGCTGCCATGAATGCGGAAGTCAAAGAGACACGCTTCGGCGTGTTCCGGATGTAAGGGGCGAACATCATGGCTTACTCAACACTGGTGATTGAAGCAGGCGTGGCGCGGCTCACCTTAAACCGCCCAGAGGTGCATAACGCCTTTGACGACAGCCTGATTGCCGAGCTAAACGCGCAGCTGGAAAAGCTGCATGACTTGGCAAGCTCAGGGGACGTGCGGGTGGTGGTGTTTGGCTCTGAAGGCAAAAGCTTCTCGGCGGGCGCGGACCTGAACTGGATGAAGCGCATGGTCGATTACGACCTGGAAGATAACCTAGCGGATTCCCGCAAGCTTGCGGCGCTGATGAACGGCCTGGATACGCTGCCCTGCCCCACCATCTGCCGCGTGCAGGGGGCGGCGTTCGGCGGCGCGGTGGGCTTAGCCGCCTGCTGCGATATCGTTGTAGCTTCCGAAAAAGCCAAGTTTTGCCTGTCGGAAGTCAATATTGGCCTGTCGCCTGCGGTGATTAGCCCTTACGTTCAGCGCGCCCTTGGCCAGCGCCAAATGCGCCGCTACGCGCTGAGCGCCGAAGTGATGGATGCGCCCACCGCGCTGAGCCTGGGCCTGGCCCACCAAGTGGTCGAGCACGAGGCGTTGGATAGCGCCGTTGACACCCTGCTTGCCACGCTCATGAAAGGCTCCCCCCAGGCACAGCGGGCTACCAAGGCACTGCTAGCTACCGTGGCCCAAGCACCGGATACCGATGCCACCCGCGAGCACACCTGCCAAGTGATTGCCAAGCTGCGGGTGAGCCAAGAGGGCCAAGAGGGTTTAGCCAGCTTTTTTGACAAGCGTCGCCCCGCCTGGGCATTTCCTGAAGAACACAATAACGCTGCGGAGCCACGCTCATGACGTTTACCCCGACTAAATTCGATACGCTACTGGTGGCTAACCGCGGCGAAATCGCCTGCCGCGTGATGCGTACCGCCCGCCGCATGGGCTTAAAAACCGTCGCTGTTTATTCCGATGCCGACGCCACTGCCCGCCACGTGCGTGACGCTGATGAAGCCGTGCGCCTCGGCCCTGCCGCCGCCCGGGAAAGCTACCTAAACGTTGACGCGGTGATTGAGGCCGCCCAACGCACCGGCACCGGCGCGATTCACCCCGGCTACGGCTTCCTGTCTGAAAACGGCACCTTTGTTAAAGCGTTAGAGCAAGCGGGCATTACTTTTGTTGGCCCGCCCGCTTCCGCCATTGCCGCCATGGGCGACAAATCTGCCGCCAAAGCGCGTATGGCGAATGCGGGCGTGCCGCTGGTGCCCGGCTACCACGGCGACGACCAAGGCGATGCCCTGCTGCGTTCCGAAGCCGATAAGATCGGCTACCCCGTCATGCTAAAAGCCAGCGCCGGTGGCGGCGGTAAAGGCATGCGCGTGGTAGAAAGCGGTGAAGGCTTCCAGGCCGCGCTGGACGGCTGCCGCCGGGAATCTAAAGCCGCGTTCGGCGATGACCGCATGCTGATCGAGAAGTATCTGGTACAGCCCCGCCATGTAGAGGTGCAGGTATTCTGCGACCGCTACAACAACGGCGTGTACCTGTTTGAGCGGGACTGCAGCGTACAGCGCCGCCATCAAAAAGTGATTGAAGAAGCCCCCGCCCCTGGCATGACGCCTGAACTACGCGCCGCCATGGGCGATGCAGCCGTTCGCGCCGCTCAGGAGATTGGCTATGTAGGCGCGGGCACGGTGGAGTTTCTGTTAGACGCCGATGGCTCCTTCTACTTTATGGAGATGAACACCCGCTTGCAGGTCGAGCATCCCGTTACCGAGATGATTACCGGCCAAGACCTAGTGGAGTGGCAGCTAAGAGTCGCCATGGGCGAGCCGCTGCCCTGCCACCAGGACGAGCTGACCATTACCGGCCACAGCTTTGAAGCACGCATTTACGCCGAAGACCCGGAGCAGGACTTCTTGCCCGCCACCGGTCTGCTCACTCGCTTCGCGTTGGACTTGGAAGGCGCAGGGCTAGGCGCTGATCAAGTGCGATTGGATAGCGGTGTGGAAAGCGGCGATACGGTCTCGATGCACTACGACCCGATGCTCGCCAAGCTGATTGTGCATGGCGTTGACCGCGACGCTGCGCTAGCCACTCTCAACCGGGCGCTGGCGGCGCTGGATGTGCAGGGCGTGGTCACCAACCGCGCCTTCTTGCAGCGCTTAGCCAATCACCCTGGCTTTAAGAACGTCGAGCTGGATACTCGCTTTATCGAGCGCAACGAAGCCACCCTGTTTGCTCCGCGTCAGTTTTCTACAGAAGACTATGCCAGCGCCGCGCTGATTGGTTTGCATCAATTAGCCCAGGAGTGCGAAAGCGACTCACCCTGGGACCGCCACGACGGTTTCCGGCTCAACGCCCCGCACACCATCCGCATTGCGCTGTGTGACCCGGCCAGCGCTCAAGCCGCGGATAATGACAGCGCGGTGGTCGTGGTAGAAGGCAAGCGCGCCACCTTGGATACCCAGTGGCAGCTCACCATTGGCAACAGCACGCTGACTGCCAGCCTGCAGCTGCTGGAAGGCGATGCCGTGGCCGTCACGCTCAATGGCCACCGCCGTCGCTTACAGGCATGTAAAGATGGTCATGTGGTGGTGATGGCCGAACCCAGCGGTGAAACCCGCCTGTTCTGGCGGCGCATCGATGCTATCGACCACGGCCACCACGAAGCGGAATCTACTCTCACCGCGCCGATGAATGGCACGGTAGTGGCGCTGCTTGTAGAGCCGGGTGCTCAGGTTGAAAAAGGCATGCCGCTAATGGTGATGGAAGCCATGAAGATGGAGCACACCATGACCGCCCCCGCCGATGGCAGTGTAGAGACCTTCCACTTCCAGGCAGGCGATACGGTCAGCCAGGGCGCTGTGCTGCTCGACTTTGCCCCCAGCGAATAGGAGCACCACCATGGCACTGCCTACGTCTATCAAGCTATTTGAAATGGCCCCCCGCGACGGGCTGCAAAACGAGCCGGGCACCCTGGTGCCCACCGCGACCAAAATCGAGCTGATTGAGCGGCTGGCGAATGCAGGTATTCGCCACATTGAAGCGGCCAGCTTTGTATCGCCCAAGTGGGTGCCGCAAATGGGCGATGCCGCTGAGGTGATGCGCGGCACTCAGCGCCAGCACGGCGTGGTGTATTCCGCGCTGACGCCAAACCTGAAGGGGTTGGAAAGCGCCCTGGAGGCAGGCGTTGAGGAAGTCGCGGTATTCGGTGCGGCATCGGAAGCGTTCTCCCAGAAGAACATCAACTGCTCGATTGCCGAGTCGCTGGCGCGCTTTGAGCCGGTGCTTGCCCGCGCTAATGAGGCAGGCGTGCGGGTACGTGGCTACGTCTCCTGCGTGCTGGGCTGCCCTTATGAGGGGGATATCGCCCCCCATAAAGTAGCGGATGTCGCCAAGGCGCTGTATGAGATGGGCTGCTACGAGGTCTCGCTGGGCGACACCATTGGCGTGGGTACGCCGCTGGCCGCTAAGCGAATGATTGAAGCCACTCGCCAGCAGGTGCCGATTGAGAAACTCGCCGCTCATTTTCACGATACCTACGGCATGGCGATTGCCAACCTGTACGCCGTGTTGGAAGAAGGCGTGAGCGTGATTGATGCCGCCACGGCAGGCCTGGGTGGCTGCCCCTACGCCAAGGGCGCATCAGGCAATGTGGCCA
This sequence comes from Halomonas sp. SIMBA_159, assembly GCF_046536035.1. Taxonomy (NCBI): domain Bacteria; kingdom Pseudomonadati; phylum Pseudomonadota; class Gammaproteobacteria; order Oceanospirillales; family Halomonadaceae; genus Halomonas; species Halomonas sp. SIMBA_159. The sequence goes on along the minus strand of NZ_JAWJBT010000010.1, from coordinate 49,081 downwards.
CCGAAGACGTGCTCTATTTGCTGGAAGGGCTGGGCATTGAGACCGGCATTGACCTGCAGGCAGTGATTGATACCGGCTACTGGATCACCCAGCAGCTTGGCCGTAAACCCAGTGCCAAAGTGGCACTCGCCAAAGGGTGTGCCAAAAGCAGCAAAGCATAACGCCACCCAAACAACCTAATAATTAAAAATGCGTCACTTCCCGTTCAGATAAGAAAAAGACATCGGAGACTCACCATGGCATCACCTGCAACCTTGCCCAGCTACACCAGCAGCACCGCAGAAAAGCCGCTGTTGGGCATGACCATTGGCGATAAATTCGACCAAATTGCCGCCCAGTACCCGGATAACGACGCGCTGATAGCGCTACACCAGAATATTCACTGGAGCTACCGGGAACTTCAGCAGGAAGTGAACCGCTGCGCCCGCGCCCTGCTCGCCATTGGTGTACGAAAAGGCGACCGCGTGGGTATTTGGGCTCCCAACTGCAGCGAATGGACATTGACCCAGTTTGCCACCGCCAAAATTGGCGCGATCCTGGTGAACATCAACCCGTCTTACCGAACCCACGAGCTGGAGTACGCGCTGAATCAATCCGGCGCGCGCTTTTTAGTCACCGCCAACCAATTCAAAAGCTCCGACTATACGGCGATGCTGTTTGAGCTGGCGCCAGAGCTAAACAGCTGTGCGGAAGGGCAACTAAAATCACAGAAGCTGCCGGATCTTGAGTGCATTATCAACCTAAGCGCCGACAAGCACAGCGGCATGTGGCGCTGGGCTGATTTTATGGATGAAGCTAACAAGGTCAGCCAAACCGACGTGGACGACCTGCAGGCCACGCTGCAGTTTGATGACCCCATCAATATTCAGTACACCTCAGGCACCACCGGCTTCCCTAAAGGGGCGACGCTCTCTCACCACAACATTCTCAACAACGGTTTTTTTGTGGCCGAAAGCATGGGCTTTACCAGCGAAGACCGCTTGGTGATTCCCGTACCGCTCTACCACTGCTTTGGCATGGTGATGGGTAACCTGGGCTGCGTGACCCACGGCGCGGCGATGATCTACCCAGATGAAGGCTTCGACCCCGGTAAAGTGCTGAAAGCCGTTCATGAGCAGAAAGCCACTGCGTTGTATGGTGTTCCCACCATGTTCATCGCCGAGCTTGAGCACCCTGACTTCGCCAGCACCGACTTTTCGTCGCTGCGCACCGGCATTATGGCGGGTTCCATTTGCCCTGCTGAAATCATGAAGCAGGTCATCAACAAGATGAACATGAAGGGCGTGCAAATCGCTTACGGCATGACCGAAACCAGCCCGGTCTCTACGCAAACCGGCGCGAACGACACCATTGAAAAGCGCGTTTCCACCGTGGGCCGAACCCAGCCCCACCTGGAGAGCAAGATCGTCGACCCTGGCAACGGCGGCATTCTACCTCGTGGCGAAATCGGCGAGCTGTGTACCCGTGGCTACAGCGTGATGCTGAAGTATTGGAACAACGACAAAGCCACTGCCGAGGCCATCGACGAAGCGGGCTGGATGCACACCGGCGACTTGGCCACCATGGATGACGAGGGCTATATCCAGATTGTAGGCCGCATCAAAGACATGGTGATTCGCGGCGGTGAGAACGTCTACCCGAAAGAGATCGAGGAGTTCTTGTACGCCCACCCGGCGATCTCCGAAGTGCAGGTCACCGGCGTGCCAGATAAAAAGTACGGCGAAGAGCTGATTGCCTGGGTGAAGCTCAACAGCACGGCGGGCGAGATTACCGGCGAGGACCTGCGCGAATACTGCAAAGGCAAAATCACCCACTTCAAGATCCCGCGCTACTTCAAGTTCGTAGATGAGTTCCCGATGACCGTCACCGGCAAAATCCAGAAATTCAAAATGCGCGAAATCTCGATTAAAGAGCTGGGACTGGAAGACCAAACGTAAAAGGGATTGAAGCTGATACAACGATCAACTGTCGATCAGAACAACCCGTAGCGGAGGCTTTCGCGAGGGTTGTTCTGATCCTGAGACGTTAGCCCCAACCGAGGCTCCCCATGCCCACTTCCCTCGCCCACCACTATCATCAGGCGCTGCGCGACCAGGATATCCTTAACCAACTGCGCACCCACTACCCTGATGGCCCCACGCTGCATCAGTTAGCACCGCTCGACCAGCTGCATATTGGCGGTATCGCCGCATCCAAGAGGCTCTTGGGTCTGCTCGATCAGAGCGCCCCTAAGGTTCTGGATATTGGCGCGGGGCTGGGTGGGTTAATGCGCCAGGGGGCCGCGCAAGGTTTTCATCTCACCGGGCTGGATATTACCCACCGCTTTAACGTGCTGAATCACGCTATTAGCCAGCTAGCAATGACACAGCCTCTTAACGATTCACCAGCGGGCAAGCTGCGCTGTGTGACGGGAGATGCCTGCGCACTGCCATTTAGTGATGCCAGCTTCGATGCCGTGCTGTTCCAACACAGCCTGATGAATATGCCCGACCCTGCGCGCGTACTGGCCGAGTGCCGCCGCGTGCTGCGCCCTGGCGGCCAGCTGGTGATGCATGAAGTCGTTGGCGGGCTACACAGCGAAGCGTTGCGATTCCCGGTGCCCTGGGCCGAAGAGCCAACGCACTCACACTTGCTCTCGTTCTCCGAGCTGACCCAACAACTTGAAGCGAGCGGTTTTAATATTCAGCACAGCGAAGACTGGAGCCACACCGCGCTTGAATGGCGCAAACGCCAGCGGCAAAAAGAGCAGGCACCGCGTACTGCCGTACTCTCACCGCAGTGGGTATTCGGTGAGCGTTTTATGCAGATGGGAAAAAATTTGCTAGAAAATTTGGCGAATGGCGCAATTAACGTGGTGGAAATCAGCGCCCGTTGCTAGGCTGATAAGAATAACATCAACGAGAAAGGATAAGAGGAACGCCAATGAACCGCTTGGCAAGCACCCTGCTGTTAAGTCTGTTCGGCACTGCCCTTCCTTTGAGTGCACCCTTTGCCGATGACGGCGCTCCTGTTCTCTCCTACGCCGCCCCCGACAGCGAATTCATGCGCCTAGATAATGGCGTAGTGCTGGAAGGCAGCGACCTCAGCAGCCTAGATAGCTACACCTCCGGCTTTCGTCTCACCGCTGGCTTCAGCCCTTGGCAGCTACCGCAGCTAGATATTGGTGCTGAAATCGCCTACCGCGAAAGCGAAGAAGTGCCCATCGCTTCCAGCGTTAACCCGATGATTATGGACACCTTGAGCCTTGGCGGTGCCATCGTGGCGGGCATCCGTATGGGAGCATTCAGCATCTACGCCAAATCAGGCCTGACCGAGTGGCGCGGCGACACCGACCAGCCGATTGCCGAGGATAGTGGCACCGCCCTACTGCAAGGGTTTGGTGCCACCATGACCGTTAATCGATTGATCAGCCGCTTAGAGTACGAACGTATTGATGCGCCTTCGCTCAGCCACCTCAATATGCTCAGCGCATCGCTACATTTGCCGTTTTAATCCCTTTATCTTTCTTGTTGATCGTTACTTCCTTGGGCGGGTGCCGTCCAAATAGGTACATCTTCCCGATGCGGCTCATGCCAATCCTGATGCATAGCGGTATTCAGTGCCTCTTCCAGCTTCATAAATAGCTCGCCATAGCGCGGGCTGAAGCTGATGCCTTCGTCGATCTCTTTCCAGGCTTCAAACAACTCATCGGCGTGAGCGTCTTCATTCTGCACAAACGCCCAGGTCATCTGTTTAGCGCGCATCGGATGAACGCCCATGGCGGTGAGCGCATGGCCGCCGAGTTCTAGCGCCGAGTGGTAGGTTTCACTGATCACGTCGTCGGCTCCGGCCTCGCGCAGCTGGTAACCGTGGCCCCGGTCGAAGGCGCGGGCCAGCACCCACACATTGGGGTAGAACTGTTTGACGTGCTTGACGATACCCACCGCACGCTCGCGGTCGTCGATGGCGACCACCAGCAGCCGAGCGTGCTCGATACCGGCGGTTTCTAGAAGGTCTGAGCGGCTTGCGTCGCCAAAGTAGCTTTTAATGCGAATATTGCGCAGGTTCTCGATCTGCTCAATCTCGTGATCCAGCGCGACGATGGGAATGTTATTGGCCCGCAGCAGGCGGCAAATAATCTGCCCAAAACGGCCGACACCCGCCACGATCACCGGTGCCTGCTCTTCAATCGTATCGGCCTCGCGAGCGTCATTCTTGGCGGTTTGGTAGCGCGGCAGCACCAACTTGTCGTAAGCAATAAACAGCAGCGGCGTTAGGAACATCGACAGCGCCACCGCCAGCGAGAGCACCTGGGAGAGTTCCACCGGAATCACGCTGTTTTGCACGCTGTAGGTCAGCAGCACAAAGCCAAACTCCCCCGCTTGGGCAAGACTTAGGGTAAACAGCCAACCATTGCTGCCGTGCACTTTGAACAGCAGCGCCAGCACCAGCAAAATAGCCGCCTTCACGACGATGACCGCCAAGCCTAGGCCCAGCACCGTGGCCAACTCCGCCGCTAGCACGTCAAAGTTAATGCCCGCCCCCACGGTGATGAAGAACAGCCCCAGCAGCAGTCCTTTAAACGGCTCGATGTTGGCCTCGATCTCGTGCTTGAACTCGCTGTTAGCCAATACGATACCGGCCAGGAAGGCCCCCAAGGCGGGCGATAGGTTCACCAAGCTCATTAACGCGGCAATGCCGATCACCAGCATCAGCGCCGAGGCGGTAAACACTTCCCGTAGGCCGGAGCCAATCACGTAACGGAACAGCAGCGGCCCTAAATAATAGCCACCCACAATCACGCTGCCGATGGCGGCCACCACCACCAGCGCATGTGCCCAGGCAGGCAGATGCGCCACTAGGCTTAACCCCGCGTGGCCATGGTCGTCACCCGCAGCGCCCATCAATTCCGGCAGTGCCAGCAGCGGAATCAGCGCCAGCATAGGAATAACGGCAATATCTTGAAACAGCAGCACCGAAAAGGCGCTGCGCCCGCCTTCGGTTTTGGAAAGCCCCTTCTCACTCAGGGTTTGCAGCACAATGGCGGTGGATGAGAGTGCAAAAATCAGCCCCACCGCCAGGGCGGTTTGCCAAACGAGCCCTAGCCACGAGGCAATGGCAGCGCCTGCCGCTGCGGTCAGCACCACCTGCAAACCGCCCAGGCCTAGAAGACGCACCCGCATGGCCCATAAGCCTTTGGGGTCTAGCTCCATGCCCACCAAAAACAGCATCATCACCACGCCAAATTCAGCAAAGTGCTGAATGGTGGTGGTCTCCTGGCCGACCAGCCCCAGCACAGGGCCAATCACCACCCCGGCAACTAAGTAGCCCAACACCGACCCCAACCCAAATCGCTTGGCCAGCGGCACGGCAATCACTGCCGCCACTAAATAGATGAATGCTTGAATAAAATAGCCGGTCATGGCGATTCCTTAATCTCACTGCGACTTGACTTCCCTGAGCAATCAGCTAACGTACTAGTGCGCTAGTACATGACTAAATCACTCGGTGGCACGATGTCCTTACACGATACGTTTCAAGCTGACTTGGTGCGCCACCTGCTTGCGATTGATACGCCCGACGCAATGGATGAAGCGCTGGCCAGCCTGCTTACGCCAGCAGAGTATCAAGAAATCAGCAAACGCCTACAGATTTTTAAGCTGCTGCGCGAGGGCGTGCCCCACCGCAAAATTGCCGAAACCCTAGGCGTGGGTATTGCGACCGTGTCACGCGGATCACGCGCGCTGACGATGTTAGCCTCTTCACGGAATGATCACTTATGAGCACCACCGATACGGCCGCTGCGGCAGGCCCTCAGCCGTTCACCCTGCCCCGTAAGCCCCACTACGTTACCCTGGCGGCGGACTGCGACTTCTTTGCCCTGTTTCAAAAAATCGAGCGGCGCTTCGATACCTGCTACATGCTGGAGTCGCTAGGCGAAGATAGCCACATGGCGCGCCACTCGATCATTGGTTTCGACCCCGAGTACACGCTCTACGCCAATGGCACCACGCTGACCATTGAAAACCGCGACGGCGATGCCAACCACTACCCCAGCGACAACCCCTACGAGCTGCTGCGTAGCCTGATCCCGCAAAACATTATCTCACGCAAGTACGCGGGCGGGTTAAGCGGTTACCTGGGCTACGACGCCATGCAGTACTTCGAGCCGTCGCTGACGCTGAAGGCCAGCGACGACTTCGATACGTTCCGCTTTGGGCTGTATAAAGACGGCCTGATCCTCGACAAGATGACAGGGGAAGTTACCTACTTCTATTACGACAATAGCCGTTACGAGTTTCTACAGACGCTGATCGACGCCGACGACGAGCCCGCAGGCGCGCTGCACATTACCGCGCTGGGCGACACCATGAGTAAAGCCGAGCACGCCGAAGCGGTCGCCAAGGTGAAGCAGGACATCATCGACGGCAAAGTATTTCAGTGCGAAGTGGGCTTTAAAAAGCGCTTTCGCATTCAGGGCGACACCCTGGCACTTTACGACCAGCTGCGCACTATCAACCCTTCGCCGCAGATGTACTACGTGAAGTTTGGCGAGCAGAAGCTGATTGGTGCGAGCCCTGAGCTGCTGTTCCGCCTGCGCCAGGGCGAGATGGAGACGTTCCCGCTGGCGGGCACCACCCTGCGCGGCCAGACTCCCCAGGAAGATACCCAGCTTGCCCGCGCGCTGCTCAACGACCCCAAAGAGATCGCCGAGCACAATATGATTGTGGACCTGCACCGCAACGATATTGGTCGAGTGGCCCAGTTTGGGACGGTCAAAGTACGCAGCCTGATGGATATCAAGCGCTTCAGCCACGTTCAGCATATCTCTAGTGAGATCGTCGGAATCATTGCCGAAGGCGAAGACATGTTCACCGCGCTAGCCAGCAACTTCCCCGCGGGCACGCTAACCGGCGCACCCAAGATTGAAGCGATGAAAATCATCGATGACCTAGAAACCGACGGCCGCGGCCCCTACGGCGGCGCGGTGGGTCAGTTCTCTTTCAACGGCGACTGCACCTTTGCGATCCCCATCCGTACGGTGTTTGTTAACGGCGAGCGCGCCTACGTACAAACCTGCGGCGGCAACGTGTATGACAGCAACGCCGAGGATGAGTACGAAGAGATTCGCCGCAAATTCGCCGGCACCCGCAAGGCCTTGGCCCCCTTTATGGATACGGAAACGGAGAGCCCCGCATGAAGGTGCTGATCATCGATAACTACGACTCCTTCACCTATAACCTTTACCAGTTTATTGGTGAGATTCTGACCACGGAGAAAAATCGCGGCGAATTGCCCCATTTTGAGATCATGGTGAAGCGCAATAACCAGATTGATTTTAAAGCGATTGAAGCCATGGCGCCGGATCGCATTATTATCTCGCCTGGCCCCGGCTCGCCGGATGACCCACGCTACTTTGGCGTATGCGCCGAAGTGATCGAGAAGCTGGGCAAAACCACGCCGCTGCTGGGCGTTTGCCTAGGTATGCAGGGCATCGTGCACGTGTTCGGCGGCAAGGTGGTCAAAGCGCCGCTGCCGATGCACGGCAAAATCAGCCCCATCAACCACGACAACCGCTCTGTGTTTAACGGCGTACCCGACCAGCTTGAGGTTATGCGCTACCACTCGCTGATTGCCGATGCGGCGACGCTGCCAGAGTGCCTGGAAGTGACCGCCACGGTAGGTGCACTCTCCGCCGACAGCTTTGCTGAACGTGGCCGCTGGCAGGCAGCGGGTGAGTTTGAGCTGATGGGCGTGAAGCACCGTGACTACCCGATTCACGGCATTCAGTTTCACCCGGAGTCGTTTGCCACCGAGGGCGGCAAAGAGCTGATTGCCAACTTCCTATTTGCCCCTAACGCAGCGGCATAACCGCGACAAAGCCGCCTAGCGCCGCGATATTGAGGAGCACCGTGACACAATAGACGCGCCGAAAGCTGGTTTTTTGGGTCTTGTGGCGCAGCTGCTGCTGCGCGCACCAAGCCCCCGGCCAACCGCCTACCAGCGCCAGCCAGTGCAGCATTTTTTCGCTCACGCGCTGGCGCTTTTTGATCGCGGCCCTTTTATCCCACGCATACGTGGCGTAGGTAATCACGCTGACCGCCACATACCACGCCAGTAGGTAACTTATATAAGTAGGTATCTCTGTCATGGAGAACTACTTGCGCCGGGAAGGCGGCTTACCGGAGGCGGCTTTACCCCCGCTGGGGCGGCCGCCCTTTATCGCGCCCTTACTCGCGCCCGGTTTGCCCTTAGAGTGACTCCCGGGCCTCCCCTTTCCTTTAGTGGCCGGTCTTCCCGCTGACGCTGCTCCTTTGCCGCCTGGCTTACCAGCAGCGGCTCCTTTTGCCTTAGGATCCTTGCGGGCTTTGTTACCCGCACGGGCACCTGAAGAGGCCCGTTTTGCTGTCGGCTTTTTATCCTGCGCACTACTTCTACCGCCGCTGTAGTTGGGACGGGCGATGTTTTTCTTCTCAGATGCTTTCTTCTCTGGCGCTACGTCTGAGGTTTCGGTGAGGGCAACAATGGTCTCGATCTCTTTGGGAGTCAGGTCACGCCAATCCCCCAGCGCCAGCCCTTTCAGCGACACGTTCATGATGCGCGTACGCACTAGCTGGGTGACTTCATAGCCAAAGTATTCGCACATACGGCGAATTTGACGGTTGAGCCCCTGCACCAAAGTAATGGTGAACACAAAGGTGGACTCTTTAGCGACATGACACTTTTTGGTCATCTGCCCGAGAATCGGCACGCCGCCCTGCATACCGGCAATGAACTCGTCGGTAATCGGTTTATCGACCGTCACCACGTACTCTTTTTCGTGGTTATTGTTGGCACGTAGGATCTTGTTGACCAGGTCGCCATTGTTGGTGAGAAAGATCAGCCCTTGGGAATCTTTATCTAGCCGCCCAATGGGGAAGATGCGCGTTCCGTGCTTCACAAACTCAACGATGTTGTCTTTTTCCGCCGACTCCGTGGTGCTCACAATGCCTACCGGCTTATTCAGCGCGATGAGAACGAGATCCTCCTCTTCCTGCGGCTCGATCTCCTGGCCGTTGACCTTTACCCGATCTCCCGCGACCACCTGGTCGCCGGTGGTTGCCCGGCGGCCATTGATCCACACATTGCCCTGCTCGACAAAGCGGTCTGCCTCTCGGCGGGAACAGAGGCCGCTTTCGCTGATGTATTTATTGATACGGGTAGATTTTCGTAACGACATAAAACGCCATGTAGCCTAAATAAACGTTAAAAAGAGGAGCCGGGCTGTTTCAGGAATTCGACCTCTTCTGGGGTCGAGGTTCTGCCCAAGACCGCATTACGATGCGGGTAGCGCCCAAAACGATCAATAATCGCCTTGTGGCGTTTCTCGAACTCTAGACTGCTCTCTAACCCCGGCTGGTCAAATAGCTGAAGAGCAACGGTATGAATCGCCGCCGACTCACTGTGCATATAGGGCATATAAAGAAAGCTGCGCTCTACCGCCGAAATCGACTGGTCGGCCCCGCTGGCAACCGCCTCCTGAGCCAGTGCTAACGCCAGCGTGTCGCTGGCAAACGAGCGGGCCTCATCGCGGTAGATATTACGCGAGAACTGGTCCAGCACGATCACTTCCGCCAGCCGCCCACGTGCCGAACGACGCCACTCAAAGCACTCGCAGGCCGCGGCTTTTGCAAGCACGTCGCTAAAGCGCTCGATAATCTGTTGGTCGATGTGGGTATCTTTCTTAAACCACTGGGCTGGCGACAGCTCCTGAAACCAGAAGGCCAGCACAGCCTGAGCATCTGTCGTCATGTTCCTTGCCTCCCACGCCACGTAAAGAAAAGCGCCGCCACCCATCGGTAGCGGCGCAGATAGGCAGCTATTAGCTTAGCCCGTGTTACGCAGGCCAGCCGCAATCCCTGCCATGGTGACCATCAACGCGCGGGAGAGATCTGGGCTAATCGCCCCATCAGCATCCCGGTTACGCTGCAACAGCTCGGCTTGCAGGCCGTGCAGCGGGTCGATGTAGGGGTTGCGCACGTCAATCGCCTGACGAATCAATGGCGTGTTCTCCAGCAGTTTCTCCTGCTGAAGAATATCTAACACCACGTCTTCCAGCCGCTCGAAGCGTTCACGGAGCTTCTTACCCAGCGCTTTCAGCGACGGCTCGTCCACCAAGCGATGCTCGTAGTAGGCGGCGATCGCCACGTCTGCTTTGGCCAGCAGCATCTCTAACATATCCAGGTAGGTGCCAAAGAACGGCCACTGGGTGCGCATTTCTTGAAGTACTTCACGACCGCCGGGCTGCTCCAGGCGGCGGGAGAAGGCTTCGCCACTGCCAAGCCAAGCGGGCAGCATCAGGCGGATCTGCGTCCAGGCAAAAATCCAGGGGATCGCCCGCAGGGTTTCCACGCCACCATCCTGACGGCGCTTGGTGGGCCGCGAGCCAAGCGGCAATCGGCCCAGCGCCCCTTCCGGCGTCACTGCACGGAAGTAAGGCACGAAGTCAGGATCTTCCCGCACGACGCCCACATAAGCACCGTGGGCGACTTTGGCCAGTTGATCCATCTCTTCGCGCCAGTGGGGTTCCGGCGCGGGCGGTGGCAATAGCGTGGCCTCCAGCACCGCACAGGCGTAGATCTCCATGGAGCGCAGCGCGATATCCGGCTGGCCGAACTTGAAGCGGATCATCTCGCCTTGTTCAGTCACTCGCAGGCTGCCGTTCACGGAGCCTGGCGGCTGAGAAAGAATCGCCGCGTGGGCCGGGCCGCCCCCACGGCCCACGGTGCCGCCGCGGCCGTGGAACAGCGTTAGGTCAACGCCGTGCTTTTCGCACACGTTCACCAGCGCCTCCTGGGCGCGGTACTGAGCCCAAGCAGCGGCGAGCTGACCGGCATCTTTGGCGGAGTCGGAGTAGCCGATCATCACCTCTTGGCGGTCTTTCGCCAGGGCGCGGTAGCCCGGCAGCGCCAGCAGCTGATCGATCACATCCCCCGCGTGATCCAGGTCGTTGAGGGTTTCGAACAGCGGCGCGATGGGTAACGTTACCTGCCCACCCACTTCTTTCATTAGCAGCGCCACGGTGAGCACATCAGAGGGCTCGGCGGCCATCGAGATAATGTAAGTACCCAGCGCTTCAGCATGCTCCTGGGCGATTACCTTGAAGGTGTCGATGACTTCCCGGGACTCCGCCGAACACTCCCAGCGGCGGGGAATCAACGGGCGGCGGGATTCAAGCTCCGCGAGCAAAAACTCCTGACGCTGGGTTTCGCTCCACTCTTGGTAATGGCCTAGCCCCAGCGAGCTGGTGAGTTCTTCCATTACTTGGGCGTGGCGGCTGGCTTCCTGGCGAAGATCGAGTTTGGTTAACGTGACGCCGAACACGGCCACGCGGCGCAGGGTATCCAGCAGCGCACCGTTGGCAATGGTATCCAGCCCCACGTCGCACAGCGAGCGGTAGCAGGCCAGCAGCGGCGCGTAGATTTGGTCGCGGGTTTCAATAATCGGCCCGCCGTCGTAGTTGCGGCCATCCAGCTGCGCTTTCGCCCAGTCCCGGGTGGCTTCCATTTTGGTCAGCAGCCGCTTAAGCAGCTCCCGGTAGGGTTCCGCCACATCGCCCACTTCGGCTTTTAGGGCGCTGTTGGCTTTCCACATGGAGAGCTCGGTTTTGAGCTGTTCTAAATCACGCAGGTAGAGATCCGCTGCCATCCAGCGGCCTAGCAGCAGCACTTCCTGGGTCACTTTGGCGGTGACATTCGGGTTGCCGTCGCGGTCACCGCCCATCCAGGAGGCGTAGCGAATCGGCGCGGCATCCAGCGGCAGGCGCTCACCTGCGGTGTCCAGCAGCAGGTTATCCAGGTCGCGGTGGAAATCCGGTACGGCTTGCCACAGCGAGTTCTCGATCACCGCAAAGCCCCACTTAGCTTCGTCTACTGGCGTGGGACGTTCGTGGCGAATTTCATCGGTGTGCCACGCTTGGCTAATTAGCTCTTCCAAGCGGCCTTGGGCACGTGCACCGCGCTCGGGGTAATCTTCCGAGCTCTCAATTGCGGTCAAGCACTCATCAATGGCGTCGTATTTCTGGATCAGCGTGCGGCGAATAACTTCGGTGGGGTGCGCGGTCAGCACCAGCTCCACGCGCATATTGGCCAGGGTTTCCACCAGTTTGCGCGGTGAATTACCCGCCTGCTGGGCACGCCCTAGTAGCTCTCCAAGTGCAGGCTGGGAGCCAGGCTTGTAGTCCTCTACCCGACGAAACCGCGCCCGGTAGTGCTGCTCGGCGATGTTGGCCAAGTTTAAGAACTGGTTAAAAGCTCGGGTAACGGGCAACAGATCGCGTTCCGGCAGCTGACGCAGGTACTCGATGAGCTGGCGCTGCTGAAGGGTATCCCCCTGACGACCGCGCTTGGCGTGGGCACGAATGGTTTCAATCTTATCGACAAACGACTGGCCTAAATCATCGGCGATGGTTCGCCCTAGACTGTCGCCCAGAATACGCACGTTATCGCGCAGTGATTCGTGTAGATCATGACTCATTGGCGTGGCCTCCTTGCGGGGTCGCGTTGATGGTTTTGAAATTAGCGTTGTTCTTGGGCTTTCGCGGCTTGCCAGTGGCTTTCCATCTCATCCAGCGAGGCCTCGTTTAACGGGCGCTCGGCATCGGCAAGCGCGCATTCAACATAGCGAAAGCGGCGCTCGAATTTTGCATTGGTGCTACGCAGGCACTGTTCGGGGTCGGCGCCCAGCGTGCGGGCTAAATTGGTGACAGCAAACAGCAGGTCACCCACCTCTTCCTGGGCGTGCTGACGATCCCCCGCTGCCAGCGCCTCTTCGACCTCCTCCAGCTCCTCGCGAATTTTGGCCAGTACGCCTTCGGCGTCGGGCCAATCAAAGCCAACCCGGGCGGCGCGTTTGGAGAGCTTGGCGGCGCGGCTAAGGGCGGGCAGCGTGCGGGGCACATCGTCCAGTACCGACGGGGCTTGGGTGGCTCGTTCGGCGCGCTCGTCGGCTTTGAGGGCTTCCCAGCGGCTGTTCACATGCTGGGTTTTGACCTCGTCGGCACTCACGCCGTGCGGGCGGCGGGAAACCAGTGTGCCGTCTGGGAACACATGGGGATGACGGCGCAGCATTTTGGCGGTCAGCGTATCGACGATATCGTGAAAGTCGAAGCGCTGCTCTTCTGCGCCAAACTGGGCGTAATACACCACTTGAAACAGCAGGTCGCCCAGCTCGCCGGGCAGCTCGTCAAAGGCGCGACGCTCAATGGCGTCGGCCACTTCGTACGCCTCTTCCAAGGTATGGGGCACAATGCTGTCCCAGTCCTGCTTGATATCCCACGGGCAGCCCTGCTCACGGTCGCGCAATACGGTCATCAGGGTGAGCAAATCGTCCAGGGTATGGCGCATTAGGCCCCTCCTTTGCGGGCACTTTTTTCAGGATCAGCGTTACGCAAGCGGCGCACTTCGGTCACGTTAGGCAGCTGCTGGATACGCGAGAACAGCCTGCCGAGGGACTCCAGGCCGTCGACTTCCAGCGTAATCCGCAGCCGAGCAATGCCTTCATCGGTATCGGTGAGGGTGTTGACCGCCAATACGTTGACCTTCTCGTTGCCTAGTAGGCCCGTCACATCACGAAGTAGCCCAGAGCGGTCCCAGGCTTGAATCTCGATAGTCACCGGGTAGCGGGTGTGTGCCCGCTCGCCCCACTCGACTTCGATAATGCGCTGGGGCTCTTCCATGCGCAATTGGAGAATATTGGTGCAGTCCTGGCGGTGCACGGTCACACCGCGACCCTGGGTAATAAAGCCTACAATCGGCTCACCGGGCACCGGGCGGCAGCAGTTCGCCATGCTGGTTTTCAGGTTGCCCACCCCAAGCACGGTAATGTCGCTTTGGGTGGCCTTACTGGGCTGGCGGCGGGGCTTGGCCAGCAGGCGGTCCAGCTGCTCTTGGTCGTCGGTTTCACCAAACAGCTGCTGGGCCTGGTGCAGCACTTGGCCGATGCGCAGGTCGCCCGCCCCCAGCGCCGCGTACATATCATCGGCGTTTTGGTAGTTAACGGCTTTGGCGAGCTTGGGCAGGTCCAGCCCTTCTACGTCCAAGCGGCGCATTTCACGTTCGAACAGCGCGCGCCCTTCGTCCAGATTCTGGTCGCGGGCCTGGTGCTTAAACCACGCTTGAATTTTGGCCCGCGCCCGGGAGGTGCGCACGTAGCCCAAACTGGGGTTGAGCCAGTCGCGACTGGGGCCGCCTTTGGTGGCGGTGAGAATCTCGATTTGCTGGCCGGTTTTTAGCTTGTAGGTCAGTGGAACAATGCGCCCATTAATCTTGGCCCCTCGGCAAAGATGACCTATTTCGGTGTGCACGCGGTAGGCAAAATCGATAGGCGTAGCGATACGCGGCAGGTCAATCACGTGACCATCGGGCGTGAAGACATAGATGCGATCAGGGGCGACATCGCTGGAGAGGCCTTCGCGTAGATCGCCAAAGCCGCCCACTTCGTCCTGCCACTCCAACACTTGGCGCAGCCAGGCGATCTTCTCTTCGTAGCTGCGGCTTTTGGCGTTGGTATCGTGGCCTTTATAGCGCCAGTGGGCGCAGACGCCCAGCTCCGCTTCATCGTGCATGCCAAAGGTGCGAATCTGAATTTCCAGCACCTTGTTTTCAGGCCCCATAACGGCGGTATGCAGCGACTGATAGCCGTTTTTCTTAGGGTTGGCAATGTAGTCGTCAAACTCGTTGGGCACATGGTGCCAGCGGGAGTGAACGATGCCTAACACGGTGTAGCAGTCGGTGACTTCCGGCACCAGGATGCGCACGGCGCGCACGTCGTGTACCTGGGAAAAATCAATCCGCTTGCGCTTCATTTTGCGCCAGATGGAGTAGATGTGCTTAGCCCGGCCACTCACGTCGTAGCGGTGAATATGCTGGGCTTCCATCAGGCCTTTAAGGGTTTCCACCACGTCGTGGATATAGCGGTCGCGGTCAAGGCGCTTTTCCGCTAACAGCTTGGCGATGGCTTTGTAATCTTCTTCATGCAGGTAACGGAAAGAGAGGTCTTCCAGCTCCCATTTGATCTGGCCAATGCCGAGGCGGTGCGCCAGCGGCGCGTAGATATCAGCCACTTCGCGCGCAACCTGTAGGCATTTCTCACGGGGAGCGTCTTTGACTTGGCGCAGTGCACAGGTGCGCTCGGCAATTTTGATCAGGGCAACGCGCACGTCGCCGACCATATTGACCAGCATTTTGCGCAGGTTCTCCTGCTGGTTGTGCTGGCTCATGCCATGGTTAGGTGCCAATGGGTAGCTGATGGCGGCCATTTGCAGCACGCCGTCGATAAGCTTAGCGACTTCATCACCAAAGCGTTTGCCCACGGCCTCCAGGCTTAGCAGCCCTTCACGCACAGCGCGGTAGAGCACGGCGGCTTCCAGCGTTGCCTGGTCGAGCTTGAGGTCGGCGAGAATATCCGCCATCTCAAGACCCATGCGGAAGCTAGAACCCGGCGACAGCCACACGCGATGGGTGCGAGGTGCTTCTCGCTCTAGCTGCTCGGCAAGCTCGCAGGCTTGCATCAAGCGCTCGGGTTCACGTAGGCGCACATCGTCTTGCAGGCGCGTTAACCATTGTTGTATGTCCACCTTTCCGCTTTCTGTTAGCGGCTGGTCTTCACGCACTTTCACCATGACTATGACTCATCCTTTCAGGGTGGCAGCCTCCACACCGCTGCCACCAAAGCTTGCTGCAAAGGGCAAACTAGCCCGCGTATTCAAACAGCATCAGCGTTTCCATGTGGGCAGTGTGCAGAAACATGTCCGCCACTGCGACGTGCTTGATGCGATATCCCGCATGCACAAGGTGTGCCGCATCACGCGCAAGCGTGGCCGGGTCACAAGAAATATAAGCAACCCTGGCAACTTTATGGCGACCCACTGCTTGGCATATGGCTTCTGCACCGTTGCGCGGAGGGTCTAACACTAAGGCATCCACCGGGTGCTCGCGCAGCAGTGCTTTTACCGCCGCGGCATCGTTTAGGTCCGACTGCTGGGCGCTCACATTAAGCTGGTTGAGCGTCGCGTTAGCGCCTAAGCGCTGTACCATTGCGGCGTTACCCTCTACCGCGTGCACGCTCGCACCCGCTGCGGCCAGGGGCAGGCTGAAGTTCCCCATCCCCGCGAACAGGTCTAGCAACGCCATCCCAGGCGCTGGCTTTAACCATGCTACCACTTGGGAGACCATCTTTTGATTGACCTCGGCATTTACCTGTAAAAAATCACCGGGGGCAAACTGCAATACCAGTTCTTCTGCAGTGGTGCCAGGCGCGGGCACAATGCCTAGCGCGCTCATAGCAAAACGCTCTTCCAGTGCAGGCTCTGCACCATGCCAGTGCAGCTCAGGGGATTCTCGCCCTAACCACATGCCCAAACTGACCTGCTGCTCGGCAGCAAACGTTTGCCAACGCTGCCAATCCTGGGGCTGCTGCTTTAGCTGCCTAATAAGTACTACCGTGGTTTGCGGCGTAGACAGCAGCTCAATATGGCCCACCGCACGGGGAGCCTCTAACTGAGTGAGCAGCTGCTTGAGCGGCGTTATCAGCGTTTGTAGCGCAGGCACCAGCACATGGCAGTGATCAATATCTACCAGTCGGTGGCTATTGGCTGCGCGAAAACCAAGCCGCACGTTGTTCTGGCTATCGACCTTGACGCCTAGCCGCGCCCGGCGCCGATAGTGCTCTTGATGACCATTGATCGCTGAGATATCGCTGAGCTTTATGCCCTGGCGCGCCATTAACTCTGTCACCACCTCACGCTTGTGAGCACGCTGCGCGTCTACCGCCAAGTGCTGTAAATCACACCCGCCACAGTGGCCAAAATGCCCGCAGGGGGGCGTTACTCGCTGCGACGAGGAGGTCATCAACGTTTTGATATGAGCTTCATCAAAGCGCTTGCGAGTGACGTGCACCGCCACTTCCACCTGTTCGCCAGGCAGCGCTTGATCCACAAACACGGTTTTACCCGCAGGGTTGTGGCTAACGCCTCGCCCATCGTGGGCCAGCCGCTCAATGACCAGCGGCGCTGAAGCATCCTGCGGGGCTGCCTGCTTAGCGGGCGCAGGTTGGCTGCTTGGCGTTCGCGCCAGCCCAGAGTGGCCGGAGGCGGGCCTAGGCGGCCGCCGCTTACCCAACATAGCCATCTATACCTCCGGGGCGAATAAGCCCGTAGAGAGATAGCGATCCCCACGGTCACAGACAATAAACACGATGACCGCATTCTCGGTTTGTTCAGCAATACGCAGCGCGCCTGCCAGGCTGCCACCCGAGGAGACACCCGCAAAAATGCCCTCTTCACGCGCTAGGCGACGCATATGCTCTTCCGCTTCCTGCTGACGAATATCAAGCGTCGTATCCACACGCGGTGCTTCAAAAATGGCCGGCAAATACTCCTGCGGCCAGCGGCGAATGCCGGGGATGCTAGCGCCATCAGCGGGCTGTAAGCCGACGATTTGAATCGCGCTATTTTGCTCTTTCAAGTAGCGCGATACGCCCATGATGGTGCCCGTGGTGCCCATGGAGCTGACAAAGTGGGTCACTTCACCGCCGGTTTGCCGCCATACTTCCGGCCCGGTGGTGCGGTAGTGGGCCAACGGGTTATCTGGGTTGGCAAACTGGTTTAGCGGTTTGCCTTCACCCCGTGCAATCATGGCATCTGCGATGTCACGGGCCTCTTCCATGCCGCCTTCTTTACTGGCACTAATCAGCGTTGCGCCGTAGGCGGCCATCGCCTGCTTACGTTCAGTGGAAGCGTTTTCCGGCATGATCAGGGTCATTTTGTACCCTTTGATCGCCGCCGCCATGGCAAGCGCAATACCCGTGTTACCCGAGGTGGCCTCAATCAGCGTATCCCCTGGGGTAATCTCTCCCCGGGCTTCTGCTTCACTCAGCATCGAGAGCGCCGGACGGTCTTTGACCGACCCCGCCGGGTTATTGCCCTCTAATTTGGCAAGCAGGGTATTGTTCTTACCAGCGCTAATTCGCTTCAAGCGAACCAACGGCGTATTGCCGACCACATCTTCAAGCGTGGGATAATTCATCGAACATTCCTTATCGTAACCATTATGCTGCATTATATCGGTGCTGCCAGTGACTGGACAGGCAACCTTCTAGATTCAACGAGCTTCTTTCATGTCATTAAACACGCGTCTGCTATTTGCCCTGCTTGGCTTTCCTCTGCTGGTGTACGCCGTGATGGCGGTGCTCTTCGTGATTCAAAGCGACCACACTGGCCGTGATGTTCTAAAAGACCGCCTTACCAGCGCCGGCGAGCTATTGGCACCCAGCCTTGGCAGGGCGATGGCTGACGGCGATTTACAACGCCTTGAAGAACTGGCCCAGCAGCTGCTGGAACACCGGGGGCTTCGGGCAGTGACGCTATTTGATGAACAGGGCAACCGCCTGCTGGTGTTAGGCCGCTCGATGCCGCCTCCGCCACGGCTGCATGCCCCTGAAGTCACGGCAATTGCGATGGAAGAAGATGCTTGGCGCTTGCAGGTGCCGCTCACCAGTGAAACCGTTGCCAGCGCCAGTCGCGTCGCTAGCGGCTGGCTAGAAGCGGAAATGGACATACGCACACTAACCCTAGAGCGCTACCGGCTGATTGCCAGCTTAAGCCTAGGCGGCATGCTGCTTGGGTTGCTGCTGTTTTTAATCGCCTTTGCTATCAGCCGCTACGCGAGCCGCCCTATCGAGGAGGCCAATCAAGCGCTGTATCGCTTATCGCGGGGTGATTACAGCCTAGTGATGCCCACCGCAAAGCCGTCCGAGTTTAAGCAGTTGGCTAATCACATTAACCACTTGGCTGAGCACTTCCAGCAAGCCCAGCGAGATATGCAGAGCCAGATTGAGCAGGCCACCAGCGAGCTTCAGGAATCGATGGAAACCATCGAAGAGCAAAATATTAAGCTCGACCTAGCCCACCGCAGCGCGCTGCGTGCCAACGCCGTTAAGTCTGAGTTTCTGGCCAACATGAGCCATGAAATACGCACGCCGCTGAACGGCATTATCGGCTTTTGCCGCCTGCTGGGCCGCTCCTCTCTGGATAGCCGACAAAAAGAGTGGCTTGAACACGTGCGCCGCGCCTGCGATAACCTGCTAATGCTGGTCAACGACGTGCTGGACTTCTCGAAGCTGGAAGCCGACCGCCTCACCTTGGAAGAAGTCGATGTCGATATTGTCGCCCTCGTGGATGAGATTATTGGCCTTCATGCCCCTGAAGCGCAGCGCAAGCAGATGCATTTAGTGGCAATGGTATACGACGATGTCCCTACGCCCTTATGCGGTGACCCGCTGCGCATTCATCAAGTGTTAAACAACCTGCTGGGCAACGCGATTAAATTCACCACCGAGGGAGAGGTAATCGTTCGGGTCATGCTGGACACCCAGGAGGGTCAGCATGTGGTGCTGCACATTAGTGTCAGCGACACCGGCATTGGCCTGAGCGAAGAGCATCAGCAGCAGCTGTTTAGCGCTTTTTCTCAAGCTGAACCCAGCCATTCGCGCCAATTTGGCGGCAGCGGCTTGGGTCTCACGATTTGTCGCCAGCTAATTCAGCGTATGGGCGGGGAAATCTCGGTTGAAAGCGAGCTGGGCAAAGGGTCGACGTTCTCCTTTACGCTGCCGCTGCTGGCGCATCTTGCCGACGAGCGCCCGCCCGAATTGACGTTGGATAGCCCCATTGTGCGGCTCCATGAGCCTCACCTGCCCACCCGAAACGTGCTAGAACACCTGCTAGAGCGCTGGGGCGCACGCCCAGTCTCGTTTATCGATGCAGGCAATGAAGCGCTGCTCATTCTGTGCCTGTCGCAGGAAGACTTTGTTGAAGAGCGCAAAGGCTACTGGCAGACCGTCATTCAACAAACGCCCTGCCCGGTCATGATTCTGGCAAACACCACAAGCTTTGACCTGCCTTCATGGGATCTGCCCCATGGAGGTGACATGCTGTGCAAACCGTTTACCCGGGCGCAGCTCGCCACTACGCTGCGTTTGCTGCTGCAGCCCCAGGCCCTTTCCATTACCAGTGACGGCGTCACCAAACCTTTACCCGCACCGCACTTAACGATTCTGATCGTCGACGATAACTCACCTAACCGTGAGCTGTTAAAAGCGATGTTGGAGAGCGATACGTTACGCATTGCGCTGGCAGAGAGCGGCCATGAGGCGCTGGAGTTTGCCCGCCACCACACCGCAGATATGGTGCTTATGGATATTCGCATGCCCGGTATGGATGGTATCCAAACCACCCAAGCGCTGCGGCGCATTAATAACAGCTGGGCACGCTGCCCTATTATTGCCGTCACGGCCCACGTACTGAGCACCGAGCGACAGCAGTGGCTGACTGAAGGGTTAGACGATGTCTTGGTGAAACCGATTGATGACACTCAGCTACAGCAGCTGCTACAGCGCTTTTTAGGCATTGCACCACGCAACATCGCTGCAGAAGTGACCCCTGCGCGTGCGCTACAGGCGCCCAGTGCACCGCTAAGCTCGCTGCCTGCGGTGGATCTAACGCTGGGAGCACGTTTGGCAGGCGGAAAAGAAGCATTAGCAAAGCAGCAGCTGGTGTGCCTTATTGATAGCCTGCCTGAGACTGAGCAGCACATTCGTAGCGCCTTTAAAGAGGGCGACTTAACCACCGTGCTGGACTGGGTACATGGATTGAATGGTGCCAGCCGTTACTGCGGCGCACCTGAATTGGCACTGCTGGTGGAAACCTTAGAAACGCGCCTACGCACCAGCGGCCTGCGCCATGTCGAATCACTGCTCGAAGAGCTGTATACCGCTATGGCACGGCTAAGCCAGGAGCGCCCTTCGCTGCTTTGATACAAGATACTGACAGCGCCAGGACTCTTATCGCTCTAGCACATATCGCTCTAGCACAACAAAAGCGACGGCGTAGTCGGCCTCGTCGCTAAGCGTAATATGGGCAGCAGTAGCGCCACTGGCAAGAAACAGACGCTGCGCTTCGCCCGTGAGTTTTAGGCTCGGCTTGCCCAAGGTGTCGTTAATGACCTGAATATCGCCCCACTGCATGCCCTGTCGCAGCCCAAGTCCAAGGGCTTTGACAAAGGCCTCTTTAGCGGCAAATCGCTTAGCTAAATAGGCCGTTGCCTGCCCTTTTGACTGCCATACCGATTGCTCCTCAGGCCCTAGAATTCGTTGGGCAAAGCGTGGGCCGTGGCGTAACACCGCCTGGCGAAAACGTTCAACCCGCGCAATATCAGAGCCAATCCCTACAATCATACTAGTGACCGCAGCAGTCGTGGTGACCATCCGCGTGGTCATGGTCATGGTCGTGCTCATGGGCATCCAGTGCTGCCATCAAACCAGCCTCTTGGCCGGCAATAATCAGCCGCTTCATCTCTTGTACGGCTTCTTTTAAGCCGACAAACAGCGCACGGGCAATAATCGCGTGACCAATATTCAGCTCATTAACGCCGGGTAGCGCTGCAATGGCTTCCACGTTGTGATAGTGCAACCCGTGTCCCGCATTGACCACCAAACCAAGCGAGACCGCATGCACTGCTGCTGCGCTAAGGCGATCATACTCAGCGTTCGCTTCTGAACTGCCCGGCTTGGCTTCGGCATACGCACCGGTGTGCAGCTCGATGGTGGGGGCGCCTGCACGCTTGGCGGCATCAATTTGGGCTTCATCAGGATCGATAAACAGCGACACATCACAGCCAAGCGCAGCAAGACGCTGGCAGGCGCTCGCAATCTGCTCAAAGCCGCCCACTACATCAAGGCCGCCTTCGGTGGTCAGCTCTTCGCGCTTCTCCGGCACCAAACATACGTGGGCGGGGCGCACTTCTTCTGCCAACGCGAACATCTCTTCGGTGACCGCCATCTCCAGGTTCATGCGTGTATTCAGCACTTCCGCCAGCAGGCGCACGTCGCGTGGCTGGATATGACGGCGGTCTTCGCGCAGGTGGACGGTAATGCCATCAGCCCCCGCCTCTTCGGCCAGCAGCGCCGCCTGAACCGGGTCAGGATAGCGAGTGCCACGGGCCTGACGCAGCGTGGCGATGTGGTCGATATTAACGCCGAGTAAAATCCGTGGGGGGTGCATAACGTGTCTCCAATCAATGACGGTAATCAGTGGCGGTAAAGGGTTTTCGCCATATAAGGGGGCAGCTTTGAGATGCCCTTCTAACGCTGACGACGGCGGGCCAGATCTAGCATCAGCTCGCGGGAGCGAAGAGCCGTTGAACCAAGATGGGGAGCCAGAGCCGCGCGCGTCATCGCTTTCAGTGCGCCTGCCAAGCCTTCTGGCTGCCAGTTACCCTGCTCAATGTAGCGCAGAGTACGCCCTTCAAAGCCCTGCTCCGCAGGCATAAAAGCACGGCTGGTGGCATCAAAGCGGTAGCGCCGTTGCGGGTCTAAAGGGCCACCTTCCGGCGTACAAAAGCGCGGAGTGGCTTCCAGCACCTCTAACAACGCCCACTCATAGCGCCTCAGCGCCAGACCGCGCTCCGCAGGTACCGGCAGTGCTTCCAGTAAAGCGCTATAAAACGCAAAAACGTCGGTGGCGACCAGTTCAAGGGGAAGCAATCGAGTGGCAATCTCGTTGGCATAGAGACCACACAGCAGGCCTTCGCCTGCCAGCAAAGCAGTATGCCCACGCGACTCCATCAACGTTAACCGCTTTAAATCCCGCTCACCACGCCAGGATACAAACAGCGGGGTGAACGGCTGCAGCCGCTGGCGCGATTTAGAGCCGGGACGCTGGCCGCCGTGAGCGACTGCCCGAATGCGACCATGATTAAGCGTCAACAAATCGACCAGCGCGCTGGTTTCACGATACGCCCGACGGTGCAGAAGAAACGCAGGCTCTGCGGTCATTGCCGTGCTCAATCGAGATCGTAACCCAGGCTTTTTAGTGCTCGCTCGTCATCCGACCAGCCGCGCTTCACCTTTACCCACATATTCAGCATGACCTTAGTACCCAGCGCACGCTCCATATCCAGGCGCGCTTCACGGCCAATACTCTTGATCCGGTCGCCGTTCTCACCGATCAAAATAACTTTTTGCCCCTGACGCTCCACCAAAATGAGTGCGCTGATATGCGTAACGCGCTCGGTTTCGCGAAACTCTTCAATCTCGACCGTCATTTGGTAAGGCAGCTCGTCACCCAGCTGGCGCATGACTTTTTCACGCACCAGCTCCGCCGCCATAAAGCGCAGGCTTTTATCGGTGATTTGGTCTTCCGGGAAGAAGTGAATGCTTTCAGGCAGGTGCTTAGCGACTTCCTCTTCCAAGGTATCTACCTGAGTGCCATGCTTGGCTGAAATGGGCACAACGGTAGCAAACTCACGGCGTGCGCCTACTTCGGCCAGCCAAGGCAGTAAGTCGCCCTTTTCTTGCAGGCGGTCGACTTTGTTAACCGCTAGAATCACCGGCGCTTGCACGTGTTCAAGACGCTTCAATACCGCCTGATCTTCTTCCGTCCAGCGGGTGCGATCAATAATGAACACCACGCAGTCAACGTCACGCAGCGCCTGGGTCGCCGCCTGGTTCATAAAGCGGTTGATCGCTTTATTGCGGTCTTTGGACATGATGTGCATGCCCGGCGTGTCGACGTAGATAAACTGAGTGTCTTCGACGGTTTTAATCCCCATTACCTGATGGCGGGTGGTTTGCGGCCGCCGAGAGGTAATCGAAATTTTCTGCCCCAGAATCCGGTTCATGAGGGTTGATTTGCCTACGTTGGGACGGCCAACGATGGCCACGAATCCGCAGGTTTGGCTCATGATTTGTCTCCAGGGGGTTGTTCGAGATAGGACAATGCTTCTTCCGCAGCCTGCTGTTCAGCGTGGCGGCGGCTGGGGCCTTTACCAGTGGTATGCTCGCTTAGTAGCTCGATGTAGCACTCCACGGTAAAGGTCTGGGCATGCGCCTCTCCCTTCACAGAGACCACTTCATAGCGCGGTAGCGCCGCTTGGCGCGACTGCAAAAACTCTTGTAAGCGTGTTTTGGGGTCTTTTTGGGTATCTTGTAGCGAAATATTTTCTAGACGTTCGGCATACCACGCCAACACGCGCTCACGCACGGCATCCATACCGGCATCTAGATAGATCGCCCCAATAATCGCCTCGACGGCATCTGCCAAAATCGATTCACGGCGGTGGCCACCGCTTTTCATTTCTCCAGAGCCTAGCCGCAAGCACTCGCCAAAAGCCATTTCTCGGGCTAGTTCAGCCAGGGTTTGGCCTTTTACCAAACGGGCGCGCAGGCGGGAAAGCTGCCCTTCCCGCGCCTGGGGAAAGCGCTGAAACAGCGCTTCGGCGATGACAAAGTTGACGATAGAGTCACCTAGAAATTCCAGGCGCTCATTGTTGCGACCACCGTAACTGCGATGGGTCATGGCCAATTCCAACAGCATAGGGTCGCTAAAGGTATGGCCGATTCGTCGGCAAAAAGCGGTTAAGGAATTACTCACAGTGCTCCTACGTCATTGACGTTAACAAAGATAACCATACTCACGGTCTGCACATTATGTTGCTTCATTCGATACGCCGCACGCTGGTAAAGCTGGGCAGGCCGCCATCCCAGTGCATCCAAACAGCAAACGCGCGACCTACGATATTATCTTCGGGTACAAAGCCCCAATAGCGGCTGTCATTAGAGTGGTCGCGGTTATCGCCCATGGTGAAGTAGTGGCCTTCTGGCACGACGACTTCGCGCATTTGCGGGCCTGGATCACGGGGGTTGTTGTAGATAAAGTGGCTAACTTCGCCTAACTGCTCTTCTAGCAGTAGCTGCTGTGGCGAAAGCTCAGGCCCCTCTTCTATTAGCGTTTTGGTGACCGCTTCACCGTTCACGTAGAGCTGCTTGCCCTCGTAACGAATGCGGTCACCGGGCAGCCCGACAACGCGTTTAATAAAGTTAACGGCTGGTTCTTCAGGGAAACGAAACACCATTACATCACCCCGCTCCGGGTCATTGACCTCAAAAAAGCGGTGGTGCACCACCGGCAGGCGCAGCCCATAAGAGAATTTATTCACGAGAATAAAATCGCCTACTTCCAGAGTGGGCTTCATAGAGCCAGAGGGAATCTGAAACGGCTCAACAATAAAACTGCGCACCACCAGCACGACCAACAGTACCGGAAAGAATGAACGTGAGTAATCTACGGGCCACGGCTCTTTTAAGAGCTTTTCCCGGGTAGGCGCGTCCAGGCCTTCCATGGTGGCTTTTTCAGCCTTTGCCACACGTTCACGGCGCTTTGGCCGAAGTACCAGCACATCTAGAAGGTAAATTGCCCCAGAGAGTGCAACGGCGAGTACCAGTAATAGTGAAAAATCCATGCGGGGTTCGTATCCCTAGTCGTTTACCTTGAGCACAGCAAGGAAGGCATCCTGGGGAATTTCAACACGCCCCACCTGCTTCATCCGTTTTTTACCGGCTTTCTGTTTTTCAAGCAGCTTTTTCTTACGGCTCACGTCGCCGCCGTAACATTTAGCCGTGACGTTTTTACGCAGCGCTTTAACCGTTGAGCGTGCAACGACCTGACCACCAATGGCGGCCTGAATCGCCACGTCGAACATCTGACGCGGGATCAGCTCTTTCATTTTCTCAACCAATAAACGGCCGCGGCTGTGAGCATGATCACGGTGGATAATGACGGCTAATGCGTCTACTTTGTCGCCGTTAATCAGGACATCTAGGCGGACAAGTTTCGCGGCATCAAAACGCTCAAAGTTGTATTCAAGCGATGCATAACCGCGAGAAATAGACTTCAAACGGTCAAAGAAGTCCATGACCACTTCCGACATCGGCAGCTCGTAGGCCAGCTGTATCTGGTTACCTAAAAACTGCATATCAAGCTGCGTACCGCGTCGCTGCTCGCATTCGGCAATGACGTTACCCACGTACTCTTGGGGCACCAGAATGTTGGCACGCACAATGGGCTCGCGCATTTCATCCACGTCGGCCATGTCGGGCAGTTTGGAGGGGTTAGAGACGTACTGAACATCGCCGTTTTTCATGCCCAGCTCATACACCACCGTCGGTGCCGTGGTGAGCAGATCGATGTCGTATTCGCGCTCTAAACGCTCCTGGATGATCTCCATGTGCAGCGTGCCCAGGAAACCCACCCGGAAGCCAAATCCTAACGCATCAGAGTTTTCCGGTTCGTACTCAAGCGACGCATCGTTGAGGGCAAGTTTTTCAAGCGCATCGCGGAAGTCTTCGTAATCGTCGGCGCTCACCGGGAACATACCGGCGTAGACCTGAGGTTTGACTTTCTGGAAGCCCGGTAGGCGCGGTACGTCTGGGGTTTTGGTGTGGGTGATGGTATCGCCCACGGGTGCCCCGTGAATCTCTTTAATGCCGGCCACGATAAAGCCCACTTCACCGGCGCGCAGGATATTGGTTTCTTTGCGCAACGGGGTAAAAATACCCACTTCAGTGGCATTCCAGTCGCGACCGGTGGATTTAATTCGGATCTTGTCCCCTTTGCGCAGCGTGCCGTCAAACAGACGTACCAACGACACAACGCCTAGGTAATTATCGAACCAAGAATCGATGATCAGCGCTTGAAGGGGCGCTTCAGGGTCACCCTTGGGCGGCGGAATATCGCGCACTAGGCGCTCGAGAAGCGCGTCAATGCCGATACCGCTTTTCGCTGATACCTGGCAGGCATCGGTGGCATCTAAACCAATGATTTCTTCTACTTCCTGGGCTACCCGGTCTGGGTCTGCCTGAGGAAGGTCAATTTTATTGAGTACTGGCAGTACTTCCAGACCCTGCTCAATCGCGGTGTAACAGTTAGCTACCGACTGTGCCTCTACCCCTTGGGCGGCATCAACCACCAGCAGCGCCCCTTCACAGGCGTACAGGGAGCGCGACACTTCGTAGGAGAAGTCGACGTGCCCTGGCGTATCGATGAAGTTGAGCTGGTAGACCTGACCATCGGCGGCGGTGTAGTCCAGCGTTACAGACTGCGCCTTGATGGTAATACCACGCTCACGCTCGATATCCATGGAGTCGAGCACCTGCTCCTTCAACTCACGTTGAGTCAAACCGCCACAGGTTTGAATCAAACGGTCAGAGAGCGTCGATTTACCGTGATCGATATGCGCGATGATGGAGAAATTGCGAATATGCTTGAGCTTTCCGCCGGAAACGTCATGAGACATCGAGTGTGTTCTGCCTTATTGGTACGCAAGCGTGGGGGTGTGGCACTAGGCCGAAAGGCGCAAAAGCGAGGACCACACCACTGCATTGCCAAAGTTCGTCAAAAGATAAACGCTATTGTAGCGATATGCGCGGGATAGGAACAGCAGTCCGGCGAGAACCGCCGGACTGGAGGGGCTTAAGGAGAGGTTATTCGAGTCTTAGTGCCACAAATAGCGAGCGTCCATCACGGTACAGGCGCACTGGAATAGCGCGATCGTTAGGTAACTCCTCGACAATACGCATCAGCTCATCCGCCGATGACACGCTGCGGTGGTCAATGCTCACTAGAATGTCACCCGCCCGAAGGCCTGCCTGGGCGGCAACGCTATCGGGTTCCACCTGACTCACTTCAACGCCACCGCTGATGTTCAGACGCTCCCGCATCGCTTGATCTACTTCCGCGACCGCAACACCTAGACGTACTTGGCTATCGCTATTAGCGGCGGGAGCTGTTTCGGTCATATCAGGCCAACTACCCAGCTCTACCGTTTCAGACACCTGCTCTCCGTCACGCATCAGGGTTAACTCAACGTCATCACCCGGCGCTACGCGACCAATAAGACGAGGTAGCGAGCTTGAGCGGTCAACCTCTTCTCCGTTCACTTCCAGGATCACATCACCTGCCTGTAAGCCGCCCTGCGCCGCTGGGCCTTCTGGGTCCAGATCGGCAACTAATGCACCAATGGCCTCACTCATGCCAAAGGACTCTGCAAGGTCTTGTGATACCGGCTGAATCATAACGCCTAGCCAGCCACGGTTAACTCGGCCATCTTCGCGCAGCTGGTTGGCAACATCCATGGCAACGTTAATCGGAATGGCAAATGAAAGACCCATAAAGCCGCCGCTGCGGGTAAAGATCTGCGAGTTGATGCCGATGACTTCGCCTTCCAGGTTAAACAGTGGACCGCCTGAGTTACCGGGGTTAATGGCCACGTCCGTTTGAATAAACGGCACGTAGGCATCACGAGGCAGCGTACGGTTAATCGCACTGACAATACCGGCGGTCACCGAGTGGTCAAACCCAAACGGTGAGCCAATGGCTGCAACCCACTCGCCTACTTTTAAGGCGTCAGAATCGCCCAGGTTCAACACCGGCAGGTCGTTGGCGTCAATTTTCAGCAGCGCGACGTCCGTTTGCGCATCGCTTCCAATCAGTTCAGCTGGCAATTCACGACGATCATTGAGACGCACTAGGATTTCATCGGCATCCTGAACCACGTGAGCATTCGTCATCACGTAGCCATCGGCGCTGATGATAAAGCCAGAGCCTAATGATTGGCGCTCTTCACTACGCCCACCGCCACTGCCGCCGCTGGGCGGCGTTGGAAAACTGTCACCAAAGAAGTGACGGAAAATTTCTGGGATTTCCTGGCCGCCAAAGCCTTGCAGAGCCGGACTGCGTTGAACCGTTCGGCTGGTGGAAATATTCACAACGCCCGGCGCGGCGTCTTCCACCAGTTCGGTGAAATCAGGCAGCGTTTGCGCATAGGCATTTTGGCCTAACAAAAACATTGCCACCAAGCATAGCCATAGTGTCGAGGGGAGAACCAAGCGCTTCATGCAACAGCTCCTAGTCAAGCAGATACGAAACGAAGGGAGTGCAACTCTTAGCGAGCTACTGAGCAACTAACTGACCAAACGCGGCCGGAAGCGTTCCATCCGCCCGCGCATTAGGTATTTAAGCGTTATCACACCGCACATCAAGGCACTAAAAAAAAGCGCCGCGATGCGCCATTCACTAACGACAAACAGCGATGCGAAGCCTGCCACTAACAGCGCTGCCAAAAGCGGCAAAGCGTAAACAAGCAGCGCTAATAGACTCATATCATGCTTGGGCAGTGCAATGGTCACGCGGGTACCGAGCGGGTAGATAGCGCCATCAGCTGACTGCATTTTCGAAGGAAACACCGTAATACGCTGCTGCTGACGGCGGGCCAATAGCCCCATACCGCAGCCACGACCTGCTGCACACTGTTCGCAAGCAGCTTCCAGTGATACATCAACGACTAACCCGCTGCCTTTGTAATCCACCACAGAGCCCGTTCTTAAAAGTGACGTACAGGCTGTCTCTTGGGTCGACATGGCTATGGCTCAATTTGAACGGATTGCACAATACGCCGCAACATGTCGGGCGGCAGCTCGCCAATGCCCACCAGCTGCCACTGCTGATCACCGTCAGACACAATCGCAACAGCCGCCGTCGACACCCCTAAACGATGCACGCCTTCACTCATTACAGGTGGCTCGACAGGGTTAACGAATAGGCTGAATGCTGTTAGACCGTCGCTGTAAACTTGCTGGCTATTGGTAGCTTGCCCAGGCTCTTGCGGCTGAGCCACAAACCCTTCAGGCAACCACTCTACCTGCCAAGGATAAGAGGCGCGCTCAGCAATCACATCGCTCGCAATGTTGCCATCATACAGTTTAGGGGATTGAAGCTGGGTAATTTGAAACGTCTCAAGGACACGCTCTTGGCTGTCACTCATAACATGCTTGAGCAGTAAGCCTGTGTCTTTGTCGACCCACCATGCATGGTGGTAGCGTTGCTGATCACGGGGCGAGAAACGTAGTTGAACTGCATCCCGACCGGCGACCCGGGCATCTTCTTGGAAGGAAATATCGTAATAATCGGCAACGTGCTGGGCCCAAGCGTCTGAAGAATCCAGGCCGCTGGCCTCGCTAGGCGTGAATCGCGCCATGTAACCCACAATGGATCGACGTTCAACGCTCACCGACGGCCCGTCAAGATGCTGAACCACCTGCTGACGAATGCCATCGCGAATACGGTGAGAAAGCGCAAGTGTGCGTACGTCTAATACATCGATAGTGACAGCACGCGCTTGAAAATCGTAACAGTGCCCTGCCACTATGCTGCGCGCTAACCATGCCTGAGCAGCTCCATCTTCCGGCTGTTCGACAACGCTTGCGCAAGCTATGTTGGGCTGCGTGTTTGTGTTAGCGACAGCAATCAGAGGGGCTAGGCTAGCACCCGCTAAACTTAGCGTGAATGCCAGCCGACTTCCCCAACACTTATTTCTAACGGTCACCATACCAATCAAACAGCCTCTTACCTAGCGGTCACCCACGTTAGAACGCATGATTTATCGCTGACCCAAGGGCTCAGTGACAGACGAGCGCATTAACGGCATCCAGCTATCGCCACTCCCGTTAGCAGCGCCTTGAGCATGCTGCTCCAGATAAGACTGAAGCATGCGAAGCTGGTCCACATCAATCGACGTGCCTTGCTGAGCCATCGTGCCCTGCGGCGCAACAGGCGTGGAGAAACCAGCGTCACTGATATTCATTAAACCGCTGTTGCCCGACTGGCCATTAATTCGAAATGGCGTCGGTTCGAACATAGGCATTTCTGAAGCTGCCATAGCCGCCGACTGAGGCGCCCCTAGATTCACAGGCTGCACCTGAGTACCCGTGGCCGCTTGAGAGGCCACCGTATTGCCTGCTGGCTGAGCCGTGCCTGCACCGTTACCGCTAAAGAACTGAACGCCAGTGATCACCATCAGTGATACAGCCGCTGCCACACCGGCACCGCGAGCAAACGAGATACCGCTAGTGCGTGCAGGTGTTGCGTCATTTTCGCTTTCCAGCATTGGTGCTGGCTCTTCATTCAGGCGCGCCATAATGCCTGCCGAAAGGTCAATGCTGACATCAACGTTGCGTTCGCGCTGCATCATGCTGCGAGCTAAATGGTAACGACGCCAAGTCTCTGCCGCATCGGCATCGTCAGGCAGCGATTTCAACACTCGGCGCAATTCAAGCTCATCACTTTCACTGTCCATCAATGCTGAAAGTGATTCCCGTGTGCTTTGACTCATACTTCACACCCTCACACTGTGTTAGAAGAAGTTCGGCGACAACACGGCTCATGCGTGTTTTAGCCGCAAAACTTCGCAGGCCAAGACCCTGTTAATAAATCACGGTACGCTTCACGTAGTTCAATTTACGTAGTGCAATGATTTAACACGATCATGCTAGACAGCCCTTATGACGCTTCACTTGCCAGACAGTTCACTAAAAACGCAAAAACGTAAATCTTTGTGACCGTCAATCCCGCGCAAGCGGGCTGCAGGCTATTCGTCCCGGCTGTTGCGCGCGGTGGTTACCAGCGGACGAATATGCTCATCCACCGCTTCCCGGGCACGGAAGATACGCGAGCGCACGGTGCCTACCGGGCACTGCATCACTTGAGCGATATCTTCATAGGCTAAGCCATCAAGTTCACGCAGCGTAATAGCAGTGCGCAGATCATCAGGCAACTTCTCAATCGCCTCAAACACGGCCGCCTCAAGCTGGTCGCGCGCTATCGACGCCTCTGGTGACTCTGAATCCGCTAAGCGGCCACTCTGATCGATAATTTCTGCATCTACAATATCCAGGTCGCTACCCGGCGGCCGACGGCCGCGCGATACCAGATGGTTTTTGGCCGTGTTGATAGCGATCCGGTACATCCAGGTATAGAACGCGCTTTCTGCACGAAATTTACCTAAAGCACGATAAGCCTTTATGAAGGCTTCCTGTGCTACGTCCTGCACCTCTGAATGGTCATGCACGTAGCGTCCGATCAAGCCAATAATCTTGTGCTGATATTTCTTTACCAGCAGATCAAAAGCACGTGTGTCGCCTTTTTGAGCACGTTCA
This sequence comes from Halomonas sp. SIMBA_159, assembly GCF_046536035.1. Classification (NCBI taxonomy): domain Bacteria; kingdom Pseudomonadati; phylum Pseudomonadota; class Gammaproteobacteria; order Oceanospirillales; family Halomonadaceae; genus Halomonas; species Halomonas sp. SIMBA_159. The sequence goes on along the minus strand of NZ_JAWJBT010000010.1, from coordinate 17,239 downwards.
ACCAGCTGTTGGTCTGTTTCACGAGTGCCCATTCACACGCTCCTTCTGCTCGTACGCTTGGCGTCGAGCTTTATGTTTTTTTTGCCCTGTTAGTCGGGCCTTCACAGCAAGCAGCATAGCGTCCCTTGGGCATCTGTTAGTCGTCATGGAGGAAAACAGCAGGCTATCACTGGCCTACCCCTCAGTTAGGTTGCGCTGATAACTTAGCGCCAATGCCATCTAGTGTTACGCGTTCTCAGCAGCGCATCAAGCGCTTAGCCTGTTTCTTCAAAGCCTTCAGGCGCTTTACGAAAACTCTGAGGCTGACATTTTTCCTTAATGCAAAGTTCCGTAACAATTGATTTTTACCACCGTGACGCGCCATAGTAGTGACCACTTTTCGCCCATTGCGCACGCACAGGTAGCAAGATGTCAGATCAACAGGTTAGTAACCTTAACGTTCTTGCACAGGACGTTCTTACCACTCCAGAAGCACTGAAAAACGCGATCCCGTTAACGGAAAGCGCCGAACGCTCAGTGATTGAAGGCCGCAACACTATCCAAAACATTCTGGATGGTAACGACCCACGGCTGCTGGTGGTCGTTGGCCCCTGCTCTATTCATGACGTAGAGGCAGCGCTGGATTACGCTCGTCGTTTGCGCACTTTGGCTGATCAGGTCAGTGACAGCCTCTATATTGTCATGCGCGTCTATTTTGAAAAGCCCCGCACCACCGTCGGCTGGAAAGGGTTAATTAACGACCCGCACCTAAACGACTCTTTCGAAATTGACGAAGGCCTGCACATTGCCCGCAAGCTGCTGGTGGATTTAGCCGAGATGGGCCTGCCGCTAGCCACTGAAGCCCTTGACCCCATCTCCCCCCAGTATATGCAGGACTGCATCAGCTGGTCAGCGATTGGTGCCCGCACCACAGAGTCACAGACACACCGCGAAATGGCGTCGGGTCTCTCCTGCCCCGTTGGTTTCAAAAACGGCACCGACGGCAGCCTGGATGTCGCGATCAACGCACTCCAGTCTGTGGCTAACCCGCACAACTTCCTGGGCATTAACCAGGCAGGCCAAGTGGCTATTATCCGCACCCGCGGCAATGCCTACGGCCACGTGGTACTGCGCGGCGGCAACGGTAAGCCCAACTATGATAGCGTGAGCGTGGCTCTAGCAGAGAAAGAGCTAAAGAAGGCCAATCTCTCTGCCAACATCATGATCGACTGCTCGCACGCGAACTCGAACAAAGATGCTGCGCTACAGCCGCTGGTCCTGGAAAACGTGACCAACCAGATTCTCGAAGGCAATACCTCGATTATCGGCCTGATGGTGGAGTCGAACATTGGCTGGGGCGCCCAAAAAGTACCTGCCGACTTAAGCCAACTGCAGTACGGCGTCTCTATCACCGATGCTTGCATCGATTGGGACACCACCGTTGAAACGTTCACCCGCATGAACGATAAGCTGGCATCGGTGCTGGCAAAGCGCATCGCCAAATAACGACCCATGGCGGCATCAATGTCCCGCTGAGCCCTGCTCAGCGGGACATTTTTTTGGCGGCTATCTAACGCTTACCATCTTTTACGCCTGTATCTCACGCTTAAAGGGCGGCAGTGCATCTAATAGCGCCTGGCCGTAGCGACGGGTAATCACCCGCCGATCAAGCAGCGTGATGACGCCCCGATCGCTCTCTTTGCGGATTAAACGCCCACATGCCTGTACCAGTTTAATGGAAGCATCTGGAACGCTAATACGCATAAACGGGTTGCCGCCCTGGCTCTCGATCCACTCGGCAAGCGTTGCGCCAACGGGATCATCAGGCACGGCGAAGGGCAGCCGGGTAATTACTACATGGGTGAGATAATCGCCTGGAAGATCAATCCCCTCAGCAAAGCTTGCCAAACCGAAGATGACGCTTCCCTTCCCGCTATCGACCGCAGCACGATGGCGCTCTAACAGCTCACGCTTGGGCAGTGCATCTTGCGCCAGCACGCGCCCACTGGCACTCGCAGGCAGCGCCTTTTCCACGGCGCGCAGCTGGGCACGGGAAGAGAACAGCACCAGCACCGCCTCATCCTCACCTAGCTGCGACACAAAGCGCACAATGGCGCGCTCATGCGCTTCTCGATCACTAGGGTCGGTCGCTTCGGCAGGCACCCGCAAGACCGCATTGGCGTAATCAAACGGGCTTGGCAGCGCCTGATAACGATAACGGTTAGCTAAACCGGCACGCTCCTGTAAGCGCTCAAAACGGCCCAGCGCTGTGAGCGTTGCCGAGGTGACTACCGCCCCATGACAGCGACCCCATAAGTGCTTGGCAAGCGTATGGGCAGCAGAGACAGGGCTCGCCGAAAACTCAATTTCAGGCTCACCCGCCACCCGGCTCAGCGTTATCCACCGCGCGCTGGGCGGTGCATTGGCGGCATCCTGCTCACTAAATGCCTGCCATAACGCATGGGCATCCAGGGCACGCCCATGCAACAGCGCGATCAGCGGCAGCCATGCCTCTGCCTGCTCGCGGTCCAGGCCGGTCTGTTTATCTGGATCTAAACTTTCGCGCAGAATATCGCTAATGCTTTCTAGACTTCTCGACAGGGTGGCAAACATGACCAGCAGTTGCTGGGCCTGATCGCGCAGCGCCTCGGGCACTTGGCCTTTTTCAAAGCGCAGCTGGTAGGTGGCTTCTTCATCAGCCAAACCATTCTCACGCCCGGCTAACTGATGCCCCATGCTAAACACATCACCCAGCGCAGGCTCTAAGCTATGCATCAGCTCAGGCAGACCTGCCAGTAAGCGAGCAATGGTGGGCTGCACCGCCAGCCCCTGGTTCAAATCCGTCAAACTACTTTTGAGGGTTTTAAGCCAGCGCAAACAGCTATGCACGGCGAAGCGGTGCGCAAAGTGCGACAGCGCTTTATCGGGAAGGTGGTGGCCTTCATCAAAAATAAAGATACAGTCGGCGGGGTCTGGGAGTATCGCGCCGCCGCCCAAGGCAAGGTCTGCTAATACAAGATCGTGATTGGCCACGATAACATCGGCATTTTCCAACTCTCGACGAGAGCGGAAAAAGGCGCAGGCACCAAAATGCCCGCAACGGCGGCCGGTGCACTGGCGGTGATCAACCGTTAGCTGACGCCAGTGGCTGTCTTCGATAGACACCGGCCAGGTATCGCGATCGCCTTCCCACTCGCCTTTACCGTAGGCCTCCGCCATATCGGTGGCCAGTACGTTAAAGTCGCTGCTATCTGATTGGAGCGATTGCTCGAATAACGAAAGCGTGGGGTTAGGCTCGCTCCCCTCCAAGGCCTGATCTAAACGCGCGACACACACGTAGCGGCCACGCCCTTTTGCCAGCGCATAGCGAAATGCCACGCCGCTGTGGCTTGCCAACGAAGGCAGATCTTGGTTCAACACCTGCTCTTGAAGCGCCACGGTGGCAGTGGACACAATCAAACGCTTACCTTGGGCCTTCGCAATCGGCAGGCCCGCAATCAGGTAGGCCAGCGTTTTCCCTGTGCCCGTACCAGCCTCTAACACGCACACGTGGCTGTCGCTGACGCGCTTACCTTCGCTATCGCATTCGATATCGCCGAGGGTGCGTGCAATCTCAGCAATCATTAAGCGCTGCCCGTAACGTGGCGTCAGCCCAAGCTTTTCCACCACGTTACGGTAAGCCTGCTGAATATCGCTTTTGAGCGCGTTATCCAACATGCCCGTTACAGCATGCCTTCCGGCGGATGTTCGCAGGGAAGCTTGCCGTTAATGTAGCGCTCAATTTCTGGCAGCGAGAAGGCATCTTCTTCACCGACAAAGCTGATAGAGACGCCTTTTGCTCCTGCACGGCCCGTACGTCCAATACGGTGTACGTAGTCTTCCGGATCTTCTGGCAGCGTATAATTGATGACGTGGCTAACGTCTTCAATATGGATGCCACGACCGGCCACATCGGTGGCTACCAGCACCTGAATCTCTCCCTCGCGGAAGCTCTCCAGAGTTTTGATACGCTGGTTCTGCGGCACATCGCCCGACAGCATCGCCGCGCTGACACCGGCTTTTTTAAGCAGGTCATCTAGCTTGCGTACTAGATCACGGCGGTTACCAAACACCATGACCCGCTCGAAGCTCTCTTGCTCAAGCAGGTTGACGAGCAGACGCTGCTTATCTTCATCCGACACCAGATAAACACGCTGGTCGATATCTGCCTGATTCTCGACAGTGACTTCAATCTCTACATGAGCAGGATCAAGCGTCCACTGGCTGGCCAGGTTAAGAATATCGTCGGTGAAGGTGGCCGAGAACAGGAACGTCTGACGCTCCTCTTTCTTAGGCGTATAGCGAATAATGCGCTTCACATCGGGGATGAACCCCATGGAGAGCATCCGATCCGCTTCATCAAGCACCAGCACTTCGGTTTCGGAAAGGTCAATATCGCGCTTTTGATGGAAATCCAGCAAACGCCCTGGTGTCGCCACCAAAATATCGATCTTTTTACCCAAGCTCTCACGCTGTTTCTGGTAATCCATACCACCGACAACGCTTGCCACACTCAACTGCGTGAAGCGGGCCAGGGCTTTGGCATCTTTCTCGATCTGCAGCGCCAGCTCTCGGGTCGGCGCAATAATCAGCGCGCGAGGAGCACCCGGCTTCTGGCCATCAGGCGTTGGCTCTTCTAAGAAGTACGCCATCACCGAGATCAAAAACGCGGCGGTTTTTCCCGTACCCGTTTGAGCCTTACCGACAATATCGCCACCTAACAGCGTGTGGCGCAGCGCCTCTGCCTGAATAGGCGTGCAATACTCAAACCCTTGGGCATGAATAGCGCGCATTAAAGGCAGCGGCAGATCAAAGTCATGAAAGCGCCACTTGCCGGCAACGGCGGGCACCTGAAACTGACGAAGATCCCAGTTTGACTGACGACGACGCGGTTTCCGACGGCGACGTTTAGGCTTGCGGTTCTGGGCCGATGCTGTGGTCTGTTCCGACTCGCTCATAGGCTGTGTATCTGTCCATTGCTGTGGATGTTAGGCATCACGAAGTGCGCATTGTACCAGGGGTTGGCGATAAGAGCGCGCCCTGCTGTCGAAGGAGCCTGCATGCCTGTTAGAATGACGCATAAATTAACCCAAGGAGCGCGACATGACGCGTAAGAAAAAGACTCGTTCATTAGCGGACAAGGTGACTATCCGCACTGGTCGCCGCAAAGATTATAAAAAGTGGCGCCACGAGAACCCTGACCAGGTGACCTCCTCGCGCCGCTTTGTGGCCAAAAAGCAGCAGCAGCGCAAGCTGCAGGCCGTGCGTAAACTGGCGCGCCAGCAAAGCGGCCAAACCATCGCCATCCACCCTGATAAAGGGGGCGACAACTCGTCAGGAGAATCGTCGTAATGCGTTTGGTGTCGTTTAATATCAATGGCATTCGGGCTCGTCTGCATCAGTTGCAAGCGCTGATCGACACTCAGCAGCCCGATGTGATTGGCCTGCAAGAGACGAAAGTTCAGGACAGCGAATTTCCACTGGCCGACGTAGAAGCCATGGGTTACCACGTCTTTTACTACGGCCAGAAAGGCCATTACGGCGTTGCGCTGATGTGCCGCCAAAAGCCGCAAGCAGTCTTTTATGGCTTCCCTGATGATGAGGAAGATGCTCAGCGTCGCATGATTGGCGTTAAGCTGCTTGCCGATGATGGCGAGACAGTCACCGTGTGGAACGGCTATTTTCCGCAGGGCGAAAGCGTGGACCACCCAACTAAGTTTCCGCATAAGGCGCGCTTTTATCAGCAGCTTGCCAACCTGCTCAATCATCAGCATGCGCCCGATGAGCGCCTGGCTATTATGGGCGATTTTAACATCTCCCCTGAAGACCAGGACATTGGTATCGGCGAGGCTAACCGTAAACGCTGGCTGCGCGATGGCAAAACCAGCTTCCAACCCATTGAGCGTGAGTGGCTGGAGGGCATTAAAGCGTGGGGGCTGAGCGATAGCTACCGACTTTGCCATCCAAACAATAGCGAGTGGTTCAGTTGGTTTGACTACCGCTCTAAAGGCTTTGACCGCGAGCCGAAACGCGGACTGCGGATCGACTACATTCTGGTTTCCAAACCGCTGGCCGAGCGGGTAACCGGGGCGGGTATTGATTACCCTCTACGGGGGATGGAGCGTCCTTCTGATCACGCGCCTACCTGGAGTGATTTTTCAATCACTCTTGGCGATTGAGACAGACTTAGTCGCGCCACACTCGCTCTCTCGCAATAACCGCCGGATGAAAGCATCACCCGGCGGTTTGTGTATCAGCGATTCGGCCCTGCCGAACTAAGCTCAGAGACGCTGAGCTGATAGTTCAAATAGTCTTCACTATAGCTACCCACATAGATACGGTAGTCACCCGCGGGCCAGTTCGTGTGTTCAATATGCTCGTTTAAGCCGCTGCCGCCATCGTCATCGCAGAGCAAAAATTTACCGGGGCCATCAATTATCAGCGTGGTATCGCCGTCTGCCTGGGTCCACAGCTGCAGGTAGGAAAACGCGTCCACCAGCGTCATTTCATGGTCAGCAGTGGTGGCAATATTCCCCTGGCAGCTATTGCCGCGCATATCGGTGCCAAACTGACTTGATGCGCTCTGCGCCCCACCGGACACAAAGCTCACCCGCCAAGGATCAGGTGAGAACCCCGGCGAAATAGCCAAGTGGCGCTCCTCACTGGTGTCAGGCAAGCTTGCATTACTTGGAGCACTGCTACCCGGCAGCTCGCTTACGAACAGGTCGTAGTTATGCACCCCACCGCCATAGCTACCTACATAAATGCGGTATTCACCGGGCACCCAATCGCTATGCTCGATCAGCTCATTCAACCCCTCGCCACCATCGTCATCGCACAGCAAAAAACGTCCTGGGCCATCGATAATCAGCGTCGTATCCGCGTCTGACTGGTTCCAGACTTTCAGAAAATCAAAGCCATCGGTCAGCGTCATGACGTGATCAGGCGTTTGAGAAATACTGCCAGAGCAGGCAACGCCACGCATATCAGAACCAAAGATGCCGCTAGCCTCTTGACCGCCGCCCGATACATAGCTGCGCTGCATCGGGTCGGGCATGAAGCCTGGCGATAGGGTGAAGTTAAGCTCTTGAGCATGGGCAGACGCCGCTGCCATTGTACCCACAGCCATCATGGTAAGCGCGCGAACACTGTGCCGCTGAGTGATTGGAGTCATAGTAAGTCTGAGTCGCTAAAAGGGAAGAATGCCTTAGCGAAGTAAGGCGGCATAACGGCCTGTACAGGCCGCTTAGCTTTTATAGCACAACGCTTTTTGACAAGGGAGCGTTGATTAACAAGCACCGACGAAAGCGACAGACAAACAAAACAGACTAAAAGTGAGACAGCCACTGCTCCGCTTGACGATCGCCAAGATTAGCGGCATTCGTTAACGCCGCCTCTGCCTGCTCTTCCATTCCCCATCCATAGGCTAATTGGCCGTACTGGCGCCAATCTTCCGCCGACTCGGTCAGCTCGGCCAGTGCTTGCCAAGCCCGCAGGGCATTCTCGACGTGCTTGGCCTGCTGCCAGGCGTTAGCCTGCAGCCGCAGTGTCTCTTCATCCCGTGGAAGCTGCCCCGCCTCAAGGGCGGCTGCTAAATGCTCGGCGGCACGCGCCGGCGTACCGCCTGCCAGATGAAGCTGAATCAGCGTGCGCCGCTCATCGGGAGACGACAGCTTACCCAATTGCCAAGCGGCTTCCCACACCGCTGCCGCCACGCCCAGCTGGCCAGCCTGCTGGGCAAGCCCTGCCGCTTGACGCCATGCGTCTGGATCACTGTCAGCATTCAAACCTTTCAACAGCCAGCTCAACGCTTGCTCACCATCACCGGCCTGGCGCAGCACCACATTCGTCAGCGTCTGCTGATCCGCACTTAGCCCACCTTTTTCGAGTAACGGCACCAACCACTCTAACGCCGCGTCCCAACGCTCCTCTTCGGCCAGCATACGCACTAACTGCCACACCGTTTCATCATAACGCTCATTGCCCGAGGACTCTGACAACCACTGCTCAAACAGAGTAATGGCGGCATCACGCTCTCCGGCTGCTCGGCGCAGCGACGCCTCATCCCGCAACCAGCGACGTCGCTGACTATCGGGAACGCTTGGCCGCTGTCGGGCACTGGTCAGCTCATCGGCAGCCGCGAGATTTTCCCCTTGGCGCACCAGCGCACTGGCTGCTAACTGATGATAAAGCGCGCTGGCCCATTGGTCGGCTCGATTACCACTGGCAAGCCGTGCTGATTGGGCGCGAGCATGACTGATAATACGATCCAGCTCTTCAGAGTCTGCCGAACCCGCAGGCTGATTGGCCAGTTGGCTTTGCAACCCGTTTAGGTCTTGAATAATGTCGCCCGGCAACGGTTCATTCGCTGTGGCGGCACAACTCAGCACGGTCAGTAGCAAAGCTCCCACCCAACGCTGCATACCCTTCCCTCGGTTGGCGTTTTTAACTGACTTTTTTGGCGATTTTTCTCGACGAGACATCTCACCGTCACCCTTATTCACGATTACCTTAGCTGGAACTCAATACGCTGAGTAGCGCGACGTAGCTGCTGGCTCGGCTCGAACTGCCAGCGCGCGATAGCGTCGCGGGCAGCTTCTTCAAACACACGACGGGGCTGGGCATTGGTGACACGAATAGAGCCGCTATCCACGCTGCCGCTGCGCTGGATAACAAACTCCACTTCCACAAAACCCTCCATACCACGGCGCTGTGCACGAGGCGGATAAGAAGGATTAACTCGACTCGTCGGCGCCACTTGCCCCACGCTCACTGGCTCATTAGAAGGCGCGGGCTCTGCAGCCGGAGCTGCCTCGCGCTGAGCAGTGGCAGGCTCCTGCGATGGTGACGGCGCGGCGGTTTCAGCAGGCTGCGGAGCAGGTTCAGGCACGGGCTCGGGTGCAGGCTGCGGCGTGAGCTCGGGCCTGGCTTCTGTCAGCTCTGGCAGTTCGCTTTCAAGCTCAACGGGCTCTAGCGGCGCGTCGGGAAGCTCTACCTCTGGCAACGCAATGGCACTTGTCGCAACCGGTGCAGGTGCGGGCGTCGGCATCGGGGGCGGCGCGGGTGCCGCTTGGGTCGGAGCCGGGAGTGGCGTCTCCTGCTCTGGCGCGACCTCAGGAGCTTCCACCATGGTCATGGACATCGACATAATGGGCTCGTCCACCTGTTGCTCGGGTGGCGCCACCAACAGCGCCAGCATCCAGAAAAGTCCGACAGCCAGGGCGATACCGCCTAGCATCGAAAATGCATGGCGTATCATGGCGCACTCCGGCTCGCAGCCACGGCCACCTGCTCAACGCCTGCCTGTTGAAGACGATCCATCACTTCAATCAGCACGCCCGTGGTGGACTCTCGATCTGCCTGGATGACCACCGACCCTTCACCACTGAGCATGCTGGCTACCTGCTGCCCAACGCGGTGTACATCCACCGGCTGCCCATCTACCCACACCGCCCCTTCTGGCGTGACGGCAATCAGCACCTGAGCGTCAGGGCGCGGCGTGGCGGCAGCGGCTTCTGGGCGATCAATCTCCACCCCGCTCTCTTTGATAAAGCTGGTCGTGACGATAAAGAAGATCAGCATGATGAACACCACATCCAGCATTGGCGTTAAGTTCACCTCATTGCTGTCGTCGGCAGCCTCTATGGAACGGCGTCTACGCATCACTCTCCTCCAAGGCACGCGCTAAGCGGTCATGCAGACGCTGGTCTTCGCGACGAATAACGTGCTCTAAACGGCTAATAAACAGCATACCCACCACCGCAATCGCCATCCCCGTTAAGGTAGGCAGCGTTGCCCGTGCCACGCCATCGGCCATGGCACGGGCTTGGTGGGTATCACTCATTGAAAGGCTATCGAAAACGGTAATCATGCCGGTGACCGTACCCAACAGCCCCAGCAGCGGGCAGAGCGCTACCAACAGCTTAATCCAGGGCAGCGGGCGGCGTAGTTTGGCAACTAAAGCCTCACTCCACACATGGCGCAGCGTGCGCGCACTCCAACTGCGGTGGTCACTTCGCGCCGTCCAGCGCCGGATGAGCTGACGGCGAGCGCGACGCCAGCTCATTCGGTAGTACCACCAGCGCTCAATGGCCATGCCAAACACCAGCACGGCCACCACCGCGAGCACGACTAACACAGCGCCGCCCGCCTCTAACAGCCGCTCTACTGGCTCTAGCCAAAGGGGTAAGGTCGGCATGCTAGTTCACCGTTTTCCCAGCAAGGGTGGACTGCGCTTCTAGATGGTCAGCCAAAGTGGCACTGGCTTCGCCTTCAATCACCTGGGTAATAAAACGGCTGCGACTGGAGAGCGCCGTTTGGGCAAACAGCAGCGGCACCGCGGTTACTAGGCCCAAAACGGTGGTCACTAGTGCCTGGCTGATACCTCCCGCCATTAACTGCGGGTCGCCCGTTCCAAATACCGTAATGGCTTGGAACGTTACGATCATGCCCGTCACGGTGCCCAATAGGCCCAACAGCGGTGCAATGGCCGCCAATAGTTTGACAATGGGCTGACCACGCTCGATTTTCGGCAGCTCGGCCAGCACCGCCTCATCCAGCCGCGCCTCGAGTGCTTCCGGCGTTTGGTGCTTATCCATCTCTTTAAAGCGTTCTAATACGCGACCCAGCGGGTTATCCGCGCTTGGCTGGTCCAGCGACTGACGCTGGCGGCGCACGCGTGCACTCACTATCAATAGGTAAACGTACTGGGCTAGCGCGACCAACAGGCCGATGCCACCCAGAACAACAACGACGTAACCCACGTAGCCGCCTTGCTGGAAGCGTTCCCAAAGCGTGGGCTGTTGCGCCAATGCTTGCAGCACGCTGCCTTGCGTAGGGTCAATAGCAAATTCACGGCTCTCGCCCTGATGGTAAGCCGCTAACAGGTCGCTGATCGCCGACGGCGTGCGCGGTACTTCCGCCAGACTATCGCCCTCTTCTTCACCTTTTCTCAATAACGCCGTCTGCGTAAAGGCGGCGAAATCTCCTAGGCGAACGACGCTACGCGGCGCGATCTCCCCACTGGCATCGGCCACTGGCACTTCCAGGTGTTCAGCGCGGCCTGTATTGAGCGTTAACGTTGCCAGGCTATCGACCACCTCTTCTATTTGCTGGCGCTCTAACACGTCGACGTCATTCAAACGCGGCGGTAAGGCGTCATCATTGAGCGTTAGCCAACTATCGCCACCCAGCTCATTGCGGACTTCTTCACTATGGCGAGTGAGATCTGCTAATAAAGAGGTAAGCGCCTCCCCTTGCTCGTCCTGTCGCTGGGCAAGCACTTGCGCCTGTTCCGCCTGCTCTTCTTGCTGCGCTTGCAGTGCCGCCTGCTCCGCCTCTGCCGACTCATGGGCAGCGCGGGCCTCGCTCAACGCGGCGTCCAGCGCCTCTTGATTCTCTAAGAAGGATTGCAGCCGAGCTTGATCACGGCTCTCAGCCGCCTCGCGTGCTTCCCGCAGCGAATTGACTTCACCACTTTGTGCCATCGCAGCGCTACTGGTAAATGCGCCGAGTAGCAACGCTAGGCATAGCCATGCTTTCGGGCGTGACAACAGGCTCATGGCTGCCCTCCTTGATCGTTGGCAGTAATAGAGAGCGGCAGTTGCAGCAGCTCCGGCGTGCGCTGGTCATCTGCGATGCGCAGGCCATTGCGCACCTGACGGCGAGCGGGTTCGTCTAGCGCTAGCCATTCGCCACCCTCTTTATCCCAAACGCCACCTTCTCGACCATCGGGCGTCAGGTAGTAAAAGCCAATACGGCCAATACGTAAGTACTCCACTTCTCTTGGCGACGCTCCCTCCATCACCAACCGGCCTCGCCAGCTATCCACTTCGCGACCATAGGCAAGCTCAGCGCGCCAGGCTTCGAGCAAGCTGGCAATGCGTGCAGCGCTACCTGCCTCGGGATTACCGGCGGACTCCACGCGGGCGAGGCGTTCATCGGTTAAGAACGGTAGATCTGACTCGATCCAACGGGCTAGCTGCTCGGTCATATCCTGCTCAATCATGGGCAGCGCATCACGGGTATCGCTTAACGTATCCAGCGCTTGGCTTAGCCGCTGCTGACGCTCGGTTTCGCTAGCCAAGCGGCTGCTGAGCGTTGCGTTGGAGGCTTCCATCTGGCGGGTTTCCCCCTCTAAGCGGCGCAACTCTTCAATGGCGGAACGGGTAGCTTCGTCCGCGCTGTCAATTTGCTGCTGCAGCTCCGACTGAGTCTGCTGGGCCTCGACACTTTGGGCCGCTTGATCCATTGTCTCATCACTTGCCATGAGCGTACCGCTGACCAGCACCCCGGCAAGCCAGCACCCACGAAAGGCAAAGAAAGGCCTTTTCAGCACGTTATGTCTCCGTTACTGCTTAGCGCACCACCACAGGCGACCCGCTAAAACTTATTAGGTATAAGAACGATTTGCGTTTAACGCGTGCACCGCCTAGCGTAACACTAATTGAATAAATGACAATATTTATCATTAACATTCAATAAGAACGTTATTTGAGATCAAAAAAAACGGGAGCCAAAGGCTCCCGTCTCTCTTACTGCTCTATTACTACTCTATTTACTGCTACCACGACGACAGCGTCATCACATCAAATGATCAAAACGACCAGTCATCATCTTCTGTGGCGACGGCTTTACCGATGACATAAGAAGAGCCAGACCCAGAAAAGAAGTCGTGGTTCTCATCCGCACTGGGTGACAGCGCTGCCATAATCGTAGGGTCGACATCCGTCACGCTGCTGGGGAACAGCGGCTCAAAGCCCAGGTTCATCAGCGCCTTGTTGGCGTTGTAGTGAAGGAATTTCTTCACGTCTTCTGACAGACCCACCTCATCGTAAAGCGATTCGGTGTAGCGGACTTCGTTGTCGTAAAGCTCCAGCAGCAGCTCGTAAGCGTAATCTTTCACTTCCTGCTGACGCTCAGGCGTCTCTTCTGCCAGCGCCTGCTGGAATTTATAGCCCACGTAGTAACCGTGCACCGCTTCATCACGAATGATTAAGCGAATCAGGTCGGCCGTGTTGGTCAGCTTGGCGTGGCTGGACCAGTACATGGGCAGGTAGAAGCCTGAGTAGAACAGGAACGATTCGAGAAACACGCTGGCGACTTTGCGCATCAGCGGGTCTTCCGAGCGATAACGCTTCAGAATCAGCTCAGACTTCATTTGCAGCGTCGGGTTTTCTTCGCTCCAGCGGAAGGCATCGTCCACGTCGCGCGTCGCGCATAGCGTCGAGAAAATCGAGCTGTAGGAGCGCGCATGCACCGATTCCATAAAGGCGATATTGGTATAGACCGCTTCTTCATGGGGCGTGCGCGCGTCATCCATTAACACCGGCGCACCGACACTGCTTTGAATCGTGTCCAACAGGGTCAAGCCGGTAAAGACACGAATCGTGAGCTGCTTCTCTTGCTGCGTCAGCGTGTTCCACGACTGAATATCGTTAGAGAGCGGCACTTTTTCCGGCAGCCAGAAGTTGCTGGTCAGACGGTTCCACACCTCAAGGTCTTTATCATCTTGAAGGCGGTTCCAGTTAATCGCATTCACCCGCGACAAACGTTGCATCATTGTCATCAGCGTTCTCTCAAAAACATCATCTTAAAAGCGTTACCCGATTACAGCGTGCAGGAGACGCAGCCTTCAACCTCGGTACCTTCAAGGGCACTTTGGCGTAAGCGAATGTAGTACAGCGTCTTGATACCTTTGCGCCATGCGTAAATTTGCGCCTTGTTGATATCCCGCGTAGTGGCTGTATCCGGGAAGAACAGCGTCAACGAGAGGCCTTGGTCAACGTGCTTTGAAGCTTCTGCGTAGGTATCGATAATTTTTTCAGGGCCAATTTCATAGGCATCCTGGAAGTAATCGAAGTTCGCTTCATTCAGGAACGGCGCGGGATAGTAAACACGCCCCAGCTTGCCCTCTTTACGGATCTCGATCTTCGCAGCCACCGGATGAATACTGGAGGTGGAGTGATTGATGTACGAGATAGAGCCCGTTGGCGGCACAGCCTGCAGGTTACGGTTGTACAAACCATGTGCCATGACAGAGGCTTTCAATGCCTGCCACTCTTCCTGGGTAGGCAGCGCAATGCCGCTACGCTCAAACAGGTGACGCACTTTTTCGGTGCGAGGCAGCCACGCCTGGTCGGTGTACTTATCAAAGAACTCACCCGACGCATAGGTGGAGTCTTCAAAGCCTGCAAAGGTATCACCATGCTCAATCGCGAGCTGGTTAGAAGCGCGAATGGCATGGAACGCGACACAGTAGAAGTACAGGTTGGTGAAATCCAACCCTTCGTCTGAGCCGTAATAGATATGCTCGCGAGCCAGGAAGCCATGCAAGTTCATCTGGCCAAGGCCGATAGCGCGCGATTTGGCATTGCCTTCAGCAATAGAAGGTACGCTGCTCAAGTTGCTCATTTCAGAGACGGCGGTGAGGCCGCGAATGGCAATCTCTACGCTGGTGCCGATATCGCCTGAATCCATCACCTTGGCAATGTTCATCGAGCCGAGGTTACAGGAGATATCTTGGCCAATATTACGGTAGCCGAGGTCGTCGTCATACTCGGTCGGCGTATTCACCTGCAGAATCTCAGAGCAGAGGTTGCTCATATTGATACGGCCAGCGATCGGATTAGCGCGGTTAACCGTGTCTTCAAACATGATGTACGGGTAACCGGACTCAAACTGCAGCTCTGCCAGCGTTTGGAAGAAAGCACGCGCGTTGATTTTGTGCTTACGGATACGCGCGTCGGCTACCATTTCATGGTACTTCTCGGTGACGCTAATATCACCAAACGGCACACCATACACCCGCTCTACATCGTAGGGCGAGAAGAGGTACATATCATCGTTGCGCTTGGCCAGCTCAAAGGTGATATCGGGAATAGTCACGCCCAGCGACAGCGTCTTGATGCGGATTTTTTCGTCCGCGTTTTCACGCTTGGTGTCCAAAAAGCGCAAAATATCCGGGTGGTGAGCGTTGAGATAAACGGCCCCTGCACCCTGGCGCGCACCCAGCTGGTTGGCGTAGGAGAACGCATCTTCCAGCAGTTTCATGATCGGGATAATGCCCGACGACTGGTTCTCGATACGCTTGATCGGAGCGCCTGACTCGCGGATGTTTGTCAGCAAGAAAGCAACACCGCCGCCACGCTTAGACAGCTGAAGCGCAGAGTTAATGGAGCGCCCAATGGACTCCATGTTGTCTTCAATACGCAGCAGGAAGCAGGATACCAACTCGCCCCGCTGGCGTTTGCCACAGTTTAAGAATGTCGGCGTGGCAGGCTGGAAACGTCCACTAATAATTTCATCGACCAGCGACTTAGCCAGCGCTTCGTCGCCGCGCGCCAGTGTCAGAGCGACCATGCACACGCGGTCTTCGTAACGCTCAAGGTAGCGCTTGCCGTCGAAGGTTTTTAGCGTGTAGCTGGTGTAGTACTTAAACGCGCCCAGGAAGCTTGGAAAACGGAATTTATAGGCATACGCCTGCTCAAATAGCGCTTTCACGAAAGCGAAGCTGTACTGCGACAGCATCTCTGCCTCGTAGTACTGCTCTTCCACCAGATAATCGAGCTTCTCTTCCAGTGAATGGAAGAACACGGTGTTTTGATTAACGTGCTGAAGGAAATACTGACGCGCAGCTTCGCGGTCTTTATCCAGCTGCAGCTCACCATTGGCACCGTAAAGATTCAGCATCGCGTTCAGCGCATGGTAATCAAGCGTGCGCTTCTCGGTTGCTCCCGCAGGCCGTTTTGTTTCTGCCGAGTTCTTGGTAGCCGCATTCGGGGCGGCTACGTTTTTAGAGACTGAGTTTGACGTTTCCAAAACTCTTCTACTCCTTTGCGGACCTTGGCGACATCTTCATCAGTGCCAAATAGTTCAAATCGATAAAGCAGCGGTACCTGGCACTTTTGGGCAATGATTCGCCCCGCCAGCCCGTAGGCTTCACCAAAATTCGTATTACCAGCAGCAATGACACCTCGAAGGAGATGCCGATTGTGCGTGTCATTTAAAAAGCGAATGACCTGCCCCGGCACGGCTCCCTTCGCAGAGCCGCCGCCATAGGTAGGTGTCACTAATATGTAAGGCTGCTCTACGCGGGGCGTAGGCTCTTCTCGATTTAACGGCAGCCGCTGGGCACGCATGCCAAGCTTTTCAATAAATCGATGGGTATTGCCTGACTTAGTGGAAAAATAAACTAGCGTGCCCGCAAGCTGAGTATCCACTTCGGCAGTCTGCATAGCAGTGGGTTACGCTAACGCTTGAATGCGGTCAGGGCGAAAACCAGACCAGTGATCTTCACCCACCACCACAACAGGTAACTGACGGTAGCCAAGGGCCTCTACTTCTTCTTGGGCGCCTGACTCTTCGGTGATATCGATCACTTTGTACGGTAAACCGTGCTTGTCTAAGGCGCGGTAAGTGGCAGTGCACTGTACGCAAGCAGGCTTGCTATAAATTTGGATTTCCATGGCTATTTTCCTTTTCATAGCGGCATTTTTCGGGTAGCGCATCCTTGTGGCGCTACCCCTATAAAATTCTCAACGCATACTATATATAGACCACGAGAAAATCAATTCAAGCATATATGGTATTTTTTCATCCACAGGTTATTGACAGCCAATGCCCAGCGCTATACCCAGACACAAAAAAACCGCCCCCTAAACGGGGGCGGTTTCAGACTGCTGACGAACCCACCTATTTTGGTGGGTTCGTTGCTTTTAGAGCAGGCGTACACTCGTGGCCTGACTCACAGCTCTCATCGCGCGATCTCTACTCATCGCCGGGTATAACGCCCTCTGACGAGCCCTATTAGCCCTCAGATGACGTAACAACGTGCAAAAAAGCTGGCGCCAACGCGCCTGCGCGATTTTCTTGAGATTTTGGCAAGCCGCGGCCAGCAGACACTGCTCTTTGACGCGCGCCAGGCCTCGCATTCGCGCATAACGGTGCCCGTGCAACTGCTTGGCGTCGGCGAAGCTGCGCTCCACCGTCTCCTTGCGCCGCTTGTAGAGTTTCTTGCCCGGCTCCGTCAGTCGTCGGGCATCCACCCGATCCTTGTCGTCCTGCCAGACGTGCCGCGTGACCGTTTTTATCTGCTTGGCGTTGCGGGTACAGGTCGCCAGCCGAGGACAGCCGCGGCAGATCTCAGGATCACTGCGATAGTGGCGGTAGCCATGTCGATCCGTGGTGGCATAGATCAGCGATTGGCCCTCTGGGCACTGAT